>NZ_JBSIPA010000320.1:0-7741 GCF_053574605.1 Caballeronia sp. M23-90
TCATCGGAGTGAATCAGCTCATTACCGCCGACTCGAAAGAACGTTCCGGTTTCAAGTGCGCGTAACAGCTTCACTTGCCGACGGTCGAACATGTCCGCGCTTGCGTGACAGGAGCGGAGCCCCGATGCGGTTTTCCAGTTCAGCGATGTGCAGGCTGACCGTTGGCGGCGCCAGGTGCAGCGCACGCGCCGCGTCCGCGAATGAGCCACGGTCGACAATGGCGACCAGAGTGCGCAAGCGGTCCAGGCTGATCTCTCGCATGTCAGGGTCCTGATTCAGAAAAACTGAATGTCAGCGTTGTGAAATTCAACTTTCACTATTTTAGCGGTGCGCAGAAGATAGGGGTTCGTTTTCTTTGTCATGACCCAGTCACCGGAGTATTCCGCGCATGAGCTCTCCCCTCGTTTTCATCGACGGCGACCAAGGCACCACCGGATTGCAGATCCACGAACGGCTTCGCGATCGAAGCGACCTGAAGCTATTTACGCTTCCCGCTGCGCAACGCAAGGATCCGAAGCGTCGCGCCGAAGCCATCAACGCCTGCGACATCGCTATCCTCTGCCTGCCCGATGCCGCCGCGCGCGAGGCGGTGGACGCCATTGTCAATCCCGCCGTCAGAGTTATCGACGCAAGTTCCGCCCACCGCACACAACCGGGCTGGACATACGGATTTCCGGAGATGACTGCGGGACAGGCGGAACGCATTGCAAACGCACGCCGGGTCACCAACCCAGGTTGCTATCCGACCGGTGCGATTGGCCTGCTGCGTCCCCTGCTGCAGGCCGGGCTCATACCAGACAGCTATCCGGTCTGCATTCACGCGGTGTCCGGCTACTCGGGACGTGGACGCGCCGGCGTGGAGGAGCACGAGGGGCCGGGCGCCGTCAACGCGCCTTCTTACCAGGTCTATGGGTTGGAACTCGCGCATAAGCACCCCCCGGAGATCCAGCAGCACGCCGGACTCGCGCAGCGTCCGATCTTCGTCCCTGCGTATGGTGCGTTCCGGCAGGGCATCGTGCTGACGGTGCCCCTGGATGTACGGCTGCTGGCACCCGACGTAGACGGCGCCACATTACACGCGTGCCTCACACGCCACTATTGCGGGGCGACGCACGTGCATGTCTTGCCGCTGCAGGAATCAAGCGCCTTGAAGCACCTGGATCCGCAAATGCTGAACGGTACGGACGACATGCGCTTGAGCGTATTTTCCAACACGGCGCACGGGCATGTGCTGCTATCCGCGGTTTTCGATAATCTCGGCAAAGGTGCCTCCGGCGCTGCGGTTCAGAACCTGAACCTGATGCTCACGCAGCAATAGTGGCCGCTGGCTTACGCGGGTCCTGGCAGTCGAATCTCTCAAACTGGCCGCCGAGCGTCCGCTCACCGCTGTTGCGCTGACTGAGCGGCGACCAGCCTTGACCCTTCCCACGGCACAAACAAAGCCGCCTTCATAACCTCATGTAATAGCCCCTCAAACAATTCCGGCGTTGCCACGCCCATAACGGCGCCCTATATTTTTCCTCAGCGCGGGCAGGACCGGCCGACTAGAGTCCGGCCACCGTGTCACGCTTGATGATTACATCGAACACTCCGCGCAACTGCCCTTCCAATGACCCCAGGACCGACGTCGATGAAAAATCTGCCGCTACGCCCCGTCGCATTGTTTCTGTCGATATTTCTCGCCTCCAGCGTCCCGGCACTTGCCGCCGGTCAGATCACATTTGTCTCGCAAGGCGGCAGCTACCAGGAAGCGCAGACCAAGGCGATTCTCGACCCTGCCGCGAAGCTGCTCGGCATCACAGTGAACCAGGACAGCATCCCCGACGCATGGCCGGCGGTAAAAGCCCAGGGCGCAACCGGCAAGCCGATCTGGGACGTGATCGATACCCCCACCGCGAACTGTCTGCGCGGCGGCCGAGAAGGTCTTCTGGAGAAGCTCGACTTCTCGAAGATCCCGAACGCCGCTGCCATGCCCGAGCAATACCGCACGCCCTATTCTGTTGCCTACGAGTTTTATTCGACGGTGATCGGCTACAACAAGAAGTCACTGAAGAAGGTCCCGCAGAGCTGGGCGGATTTCTGGAATGTGAAGGCGTTCCCCGGCACGCGCGCATTGCGCAATGATCCGCAAACCGTTCTCGAGGCGGCACTGCTCGCCGACGGCGTCCCGCGCAACAAGCTTTATCCGCTCGACGTGGACCGCGCGTTCAAGAAGCTCGATCAGATCAAGCCGGACATAACGGTCTGGTGGACGTCCGGCGGCCAGTCGGCGCAGTTGCTGCACGACGGCGAAGTCGATATGGAAATGATCTGGAACGGTCGCGCAAGCGCCGTGCAAAAGGACAATCCCGATGTCGCCTTCACGTATAACGACGGCATCCTGCAGAACACGCAGTTGTGCATCCTCAAGAACGCGCCGAATTTGCCGACCGCGATCCAGTTTTTGAACACCGCCATGTCCCCGGACCTGCAGGCCAACCTGCCCTTGTATATCGACTATAGTCCGGGCAATCCGGCTGCGTTCAAGACCGGCAAGATCACCGCGAAGCGTGCGGCCGAACTGCCCAGCTCGCCCGAGAACGCAGCGAAGCAGGCGCTGATGTCGGAAGAATGGTGGGCCTCGGAGCCGGGCATCCAGGCGAAGGCGCGCTGGCTGAAATTCATGCAATGACGTCCGTAGGTCCGGATTCTCCCGCGCCCGTGTTACAGGGCGCGTTCGCCTTTCTCCACGCACCACATACCTCGTGATCGACACTCTGATACTTGGCGGCGGGTCGGCCGGCTGCGTGCTGGCCGCGCGTCTTTCCGAAGATACCGGCAGACAGGTGATGCTCGTCGAAGCCGGTCGTGATATATCCGCGGCGACCATGCCCGCCGAAGTGCGAAGCCGCTACCCGGGGCGCGCCTATCTCGACGCCGACAACCTCTGGAAGCGTCTTTCGGCGCGCATGAGCACGCCCGCTTCGCCTCGCCGATACGAACAGGCGCGACTCCTCGGCGGCGGTTCCGCGATCAACGCGTTGATGGCCAATCGCGGCGCACCTGCGGACTATGATGAATGGGAATCGCTCGGCGCCAGCGGATGGAACTGGGCGGCATGCCTGCCCGCTTTTCGCAAGCTCGAAACGGACACCGATTTCACGGGTGAACTACACGGTACAAATGGACCGGTTCGCATCGGGCGTACTGAGCGCGCCCGGATTTCGCCGTTCGTGCGCGCGGTGCTGAAGGCGCTGGACCGTTCGGGATATCCGAATCGCGACGATCAGAATGGCCCTTGGGAAGACGGCTCGTTCATCGGTTCGATTGCGGTCAGCGAGCAAGGCGAGCGTATTCCCACCTCGGTCTGCTATCTGACCGATCAAGTCCGCCAACGCCCGAATCTTTCAATCAGGACAGACACAAGCGTTGATCGCATTCTCTTTGACGGCACGCGCGCAACCGGCGCGCTGCTGGGTTCCGGCGAAATCATCCAGGCACGCAATGTAATCGTCTGCGCAGGCGCAATCCACAGCCCGGCGATGCTGCTGCGCAGTGGCATAGGCCCCGCGGACGACCTTCGCGCGCTGGGAATGAAAGTGATCGCGGACCGTCCGGGCGTCGGCGGCAACCTGATGGAACATCCGTCGATCGCCGTATCCGCGTTCCTCAAAAAGTCCGCGCGCACCCTGTTTCCGGAAGAACATCATGAACAGGCGATCGTACGGTTTTCCTCAGGATTACCCGACACGGTTCCCGGCGACATGCACGGCGCGATCCTGTCCCGCTCAGGCTGGCACTCGATCGGGTATCGACTGGGAACGCTTTTTTTCTGGGTCAACAAGTCGTACTCGCGCGGACGGGTGACACTGGTTTCATTGAATGCGCGGGATGAGCCCAAAGTCGAATTCAACATGCTGTCGGACGCGCGTGATCTTGACCGGCTCAAGCTCGCGATTCGCTTTGGCGCGACCGCACTGAGCGATCCGGCGATGACCAAGTGGGCCGGTGCGCTTTTTCCATCGAGTTATTCCCCCCGTGTGGCGAGGGTGGCAGTGCCAGGCGTATGGAACGCCTTGCAGCGCGGCGCATTGAGCGTGCTGCTGGATGTTGCGGGGCCCTGGCGCGCGAGGCTGATCAGGACGCTCGTCACGCAAGGTGTAACGCTTGAGACGCTGCTTGGAGACGACCGGGCAATGACAGAATTCGTCACGCGCTCGGTCGGTGGCACGTGGCATCCATCGGGCACGTGCCGGATGGGCGCGCCTGACGATCCGCATGCCGTCACCGGCTCAAGCGGCCTCGTCTATGGCGTCGAGAACCTGCGGGTCTGCGATGCATCGCTGATGCCGTCCATTCCCTGCGCAAATACCAACATTCCGACCATCATGATTGCCGAGCGCATCGCGGAAATGATTCGCTCGGAACCGGCTCAATGAAGCATCGTGATCACGCTGCGTATCCCACGATGCCCTTCACTTCAAGAAACGCCTCAAGTCCCCACTCGCCATACTCGCGGCCGTTGCCCGATTGCCTGAAACCGCCGAACGGTGCGCCCGCGTCCCAAGCCGGGTAGTTGATATGCACGCTCCCCGCGCGCAGACGGCGCGCGACACGTCGCGCATGCTCGCGGTCACCGGACTGCACGTAGGCCGCGAGACCGAAGATGCTGTCGTTTGCCATCGCAATGGCATGCTCTTCGTCGTCGTAGGGGAGTATCGACAGAACGGGGCCGAAGATTTCATCGCGGGCAATGGTCATGTCGGGCCGCACGCCCGCGAAGACGGTGGGACGCACGTAATAGCCATGCGCCAATCCTTCGGGACGCCCGGTGCCGCCCGTGACAAGGTCCGCACCTTCGTCGATACCCTGCTGGATCAGCCGTTGAATGCGGTCGAATTGCACCGCGCTCACGACCGGACCAAGCGTCGTGCGTGCATCGTCAGCGGCGCCGACGACGTGCTTTTGAGCCGCCTCGCGCGCTATCGTCACCGCTTCGGCATGACGCGCGGCCGGCACGAACATGCGCGTGGGCGCGTTGCACGACTGTCCGCTGTTGCCAAAGCACGCGTTGACACCGGATGTGACCGCGGCGGTAAGCTCGGCATCGTCGAGGATGATATTGGCGGACTTGCCGCCGAGTTCCTGATGCACGCGCTTGACCGTGGGCGCAGCGAGCCGTGCAATCTCGATACCCGCGCGAGTCGAACCGGTGAACGACACCATGTCCACGTCGGGATGACTGCACAGCGCGGCGCCGGCGAGCGGACCGTCACCGTTGACGAGGTTGAACACCCCGGCAGGTACCCCTGCAGCGTCGAGCACCTCAGCAAACAGGAGCGCATTGAGCGGAGACACTTCGCTTGGTTTGAGCACCATCGTGCAACCGGCCGCAATCGCAGGCGCGACCTTGCAGACAATCTGGTTGATCGGCCAGTTCCATGGCGTGATCAACGCGGCCACGCCTATCGGCTCGTGCGTGATCAGCGTCGTGCCTTTCATGCGCTGCCAGACAAACGCCTCGCATGTGCGGATCAGTTCCTTCAGATGGCGCGTGCCGAGTCCCGCTTGCCAGCCGTGCGCAAGCGCGCGCGGCGCGCCGATTTCGCGTGAAATGACGAGCGCCATTTCTTCGTAGCGGTCCGCATAGGCGGCCAGGATCTTGCGGATCAGCGCAAGCCGCTCGTCGGGCGATGTCGCCGCAAACGAGGCGAACGCATGACGGGCCGCGGCCACCGCGCGGTCGATATCGGCCGGTGTTGCCATGGCGATCTCAGCGAATGGCTCCTCCGTGCACGGATCGATCACGCCAATCCGGGCCGACCCCAGCGGTTCCACCCACTCGCCGCCGATATAAAACTGCAACGCGTGATTCATCGAAATGACCTCTTGGTTAATGCACTCAAACACGCGCGGCCGACTTCCGGCTCACCACCACGATCATCACGAGGCATAACGTGATCGCCGTCAGCATGGTGCTGATCGCGGCAATGGTCGGATCGATTTCGTCGCGCAGCGTGACGAACATGCGGCGCGTCAGCGTCTGGTTGGCGCCTCCTGAAACGAACAGCGCCACTACGGTTTCATCGAGCGCCTGAATGAAGACGAACACCGCACCCGAGATCACGCTCGAGCGGATCTGCGGCAGCGTGACCGTCATGAAGCTGCGAAAGCGGTTCATGCCGAGACTGCGCGCCACCATTTCCTGCGTGGGATCGAAAGTGCGAAGATCCGCGCCGACTGCGATCAGGACGTACGGCAGCCCGAGCATGGTATCGGCGAGGATCAGGCCGCCAAGTGTATTCACGTAACCGGCCTGCGAGTACACGAAGAAAACCCCGACCGCCACGATGATGATCGGCACCATCAACGGCAGCATCAGCAAGGTCCGCATGTACCGCATGAACCGGTGCGTCCCGTTCTGGATGGCGTAGGCGGCAGCCACGCCCAATGGCGTGGCCAGCAGCGACGCGCACACAGAAGCAATCAGCGTGGTGCGGGCCGCGTCTATCCACGCGGAATTGCCGAAGAACGTGTGATACCAGCGCAGGGAATATCCGGGTGGCGGGAAGGTCATGAAGCGGGTGTCGGAGAACGACAGCGGCACGACGATCAGGATCGGCACCATCAGGAAGACGAGGATCACGACCACTCCGGCTGCCAGCGCCACGCGTGCGAAAGAGAGCCGGTTCATTTTGCCCCCAATGTCTTTTCGAGCGGCACTACGCGGCTCGCTGCATAAAAGATGGCGAACACGCAGACCAGCAGGACCACGCTGACTGCACTCGCCGCGCCCCAGCTGTTATAGATCTCCACATTGCGGCTCACGACCATGGACACCGTCACCGACTTGCCGCCGCCCATGAGTTCGGGCGTGATATAGAAGCCGAGGCACAGGATGAAAACGAGCGTCACGCCCGCGATCACGCCGCTCATGGACAACGGCAGGAACACCCGCAAGAAAACGTGCAGTGGCGAGCCGCCGAGGCTCGCGCCGGCATGCGAGAGGTTCGCGGGGATCTTCTGCATCGCGGAATAGAGCGGCAGCACCATGAACGGCAGCAGGATGTGCACCATGGCGATTACCGTACCGATCTGGTTGTAGCCGAGTTGCAGCGGGTGGTCGGTCAGGCCGCTCGCCATCAGCAGCTTGTTGACCACTCCGGTGCGCTGCAGCAAGACGAGCCAGGCGTAGGTACGCACGAGCACGCTGGTCCAGAACGGCAGGATCACCATGCCGAGGATCAGCGTGCTGAATCTGGGCGAGACGGACGCGGCGAGATAAGCGACCGGATAACCCAGCAACAACGTAATGACCGTCACGATGAAGCTGAGCTTGAACGTCAGCAGGAAGGTATCGAGATACACGCCGGTGAACACCCGCTCGTAATTCGCGAGCGTGAAGCCGTGATTCCAGATGGACTGCCACGACAGCCATACGAGCGGCACCACCAGCAGCAACACGATTACGACGAGCGCGGGCGTCATCAGCAGCCACATCGTCCGGTCTTCGCGACGCTGGTATTGCCGAAAGGGATCGGAGCGCGCGATGACGCTCGTGCCCTGCCCTGAAAGAATCCGGTTGGCGATTGACATCATGCACCTACGGCGTCGAGGAACTGGTACCACGCAGCGACACGATTACGACGAGCGCGGGCGTCATCAGCAGCCACATCGTCCGGTCTTCGCGACGCTGGTATTGCCGAAAGGGATCGGAGCGCGCGATGACGCTCGTGCCCTGCCCTGAAAGAATCCGGTTGGC
>NZ_JBSIPA010000321.1:0-7724 GCF_053574605.1 Caballeronia sp. M23-90
TGATCGCGCGCTCGATCCGCTCTATGCGTCGCGCTTCAGCACGTTCCGCGGCCTCTACGACGCGCTGCAACCCGTCATGGCACAGATTGCGGCAGAGGCCGCCCCGACGAATAAAAATGTCCCCTTGCAACCGACTTCTCCGATCGAGGCAACATGACAACAACTGACGCCGCCATTTCTGCCGGCACGCGGGTCGCCGGCATCGTCTTCGATCTCGACGGCACGCTCGTCGATACCGCGCCGGACATCACGAGCGCCGTCAATCGCATGCTTGCGACGCGCGGCTTGCCGCCGCAAGAGGTTCACTTCGTCGAACAGTTCATTGGCGAAGGGTCGTATGGCCTGATCGACAAGCTTTATAAAGGTCTTGGACTGACGCTAGACCAGGCGCGAGTCGCCGCTGATGTCGAGACCTATCTCACCCTCTACAAGCAGCATCCGGTCGAATATTCGACGGTGTACCAGGACGCGCTGCACGCCATTCCCGCGCTTCATGCAGCGGGTATTGCGCTCGGCGTGTGCACGAACAAGGCGCAATTCCTGGCCGAAGCCGTGCTGAAGCATTTCGATCTTGAACGCTACTTCACGTCGATCGTCGGCGGCGATACCTTGCCCGAACGCAAGCCGCACCCGCAGCATTTGCTGACCACGCTGGAGCGCATGAACGTCGCGCCGGATCGGGCGCTTTACATCGGCGATACGACCATCGACGCGCAATGCGCGCGCGATGCCCACGTGCGGTGTTTCATTGTCGACTGGGGAACCGGGCCGGCGGTGAACGTGCCTGCTGCGTCGAGGCTCGCCGCGTTTGTCGACCTGCTTGCCATCAGCGCCGCGTCCGCTGGCGCGATCGTCCGGGAGCCCAATGAGAAATGACCTCTTGCGCCGGATCGCGCTGGAACGTCCCGAACTGACGGGCGCGAGTTCGCGCATAGCCGACGTGCTGCTGAGCTCGCCCGAAGCCGTGCTCAAGATGAGCATGGCGGAGTTGTCGCTGGCGGCGCAAACGAGTGACCCGACGGTCGTGCGTTTTTTTCGCAGGCTCGATTGCGCCGATTACCAGGACTTTAAGGTGCAGCTCGGCCAGGGGCTGATTCCGCAAGCGCCGTTCGAATACGAGTCGATCACTGACGCCGATACCCCTGAAAGCGTCTGCAGCAAGATCATCACGAACTCCCTGCATGCAATCCAGCGCTTCAACTCGGATGTGCAGGCAGCGGCCATCGACGAAGCGGCGAGCCGTCTTATCGATGCAAAGGGGATCTTTCTCTTCGGCCTCGGCATCTCCGAAACCATTGCGTTCGATGCCGAGCACAAGTTCTTTCGGCTGGGGCTTCATTGCCGCGTGGTGCTTGATTCGCAGAAGCAATTGCTGCTTGCGCCTACGTTGCGAAACGATGAAGTCGCCGTGTTCTTCTCGCATTCCGGATCGACCAAGGCGCTCGTGATGGCCGCGGGCATGGCGCGCCGCAACGGCGCCGTCACCATTGCCATTTGCGCGCCCGGATCGCGTCTTGCGCAGACCTGCGACCTCGCCATCGGCGTGCCTGCTTACGAGAACACCGAGCTCTACACGCCGCTCACCGCGCGCATCAACCATTTGCTGGTGGTCAACATGCTCGTTGCAATGCTCGGCCTGCGCCAGGGCCGCAAGCTACCCGATAACCTCGCGGCGCTCGACCCGTGGTTCACCGACAAATTCATGGATTGATTGATAAAGGAGACACATATGGGCACGCATATCGAACCGGGTTACGCAACGATGAAACCGGCATCGGCACAGGACGAAGCGAAACTGGCTTCGGGCATCAAGGCGATCGATCATTATTTGCGTCCGGGCATGAAGGTCGGGCTTGGCTCGGGCACGACATCGCACTGGTTCGTGCGGGCGCTGGCTGCGCGCGTCGAACGGGGCTTCGAGGTCGTGGGCGTGCCAACATCGAATGCAACACGTGAACTCGCGCTTGAACTCGGCGTGCCGTTGACGGATCTCGGCACGATCGATCAACTCGATGTCACCATTGACGGCGCCGATGAAATCGATCATCAGGGCAGCATGATCAAGGGGGGCGGCGCGTGCCTGCTGTGGGAGAAGATCGTGGCGGCGGCATCGAAGAAGATGGTCGCCGTCGTGGACGATAAAAAAGTCTTCGAGCGCCTCGGCCGCTTTCCATTGCCTATCGAAGTGATCCCGTTCGGATGGCAAAGCACGGAACGCCTGCTGCGCGAATTGTTCGTCAGCGCCGGTTTCGATAAAAGCGTGCGCATCACCACGCGCATGAAAAACGGCGAACGTCTCCTGACCGACAGCGGCAACCTGATCCTCGATTGCCACCTCGAAGCCATCGCCGATCCGATCTCGCTGGCGCCGCGCTTCAACGCCATTCCCGGCGTGGTCGAGAACGGTTTGTTCGTGGGTATCGCAAGCGAGATGATCGTCGGCCATGCCGATGGCAGCGCCGAAGTCGTCGTTGTCCGGGCACTGCCATGACCTCGGCCACGGAAAACACGCTCGACGCATTCAAGCTCGACGGCAAGCTCTGCGTGGTGACGGGCGGCGCGCAGGGGATCGGCTTTGCGATCGCCAACGGTCTGCGCGATGCCGGCGCGCATCTCGTGATCGCGGATCTGGACGCAGAACGTGGACAGGCCGCCGCGGATAAAGTCGGCGGCATGTTCGTGCAAATGGACGTGACGAACTCCGCTTCCGTCGATGACGCATTCAACAAGGTCGTCGCCCGGTACGGCACGCTCGATGTACTGGTGAACAACGCGGGCATCGTGCGCAATACCTCCGCGCTCGATACCGATGACCATGCGTGGCGCACCGTCATGGCCGTCAACCTGGACGGGGTATTCTATTGCTGCCGCAGCGCCGCGCGGTTCATGACGGAAAAGCGTGCGGGGAGTATCGTGAACGTGGCGAGCATGAGCGGGTCGATTGCAAACAAGCCGCAGCCCCAGGCGTCTTACAACGCGTCGAAGGCAGGCGTGATTCATCTCACGCGTTCGCTCGCCGCCGAATGGGCGCCGTTTGGCGTGCGGGTCAATTCCATCTCGCCGGGGTATGTGGCGACCGAGCTGACCAAGCGCGGACTCGAAAACGAAGCGTGGCGCGATGCATGGATCGACGGCACACCGCTTGCGCGGCTCGCAAAGCCTGAGGAGATTGCGCCGGGCGTGATCTTCCTGGCATCGAATGCGAGCGCTTTCATGACAGGATCGGATCTCGTGATGGATGGCGGATATACGATCTGGTAGGCGTCAAAATCAATGGAGACAGAAATGGCGGCACAAGAAGCGGTTCACGCGCTGCGCGAGGCTTTGGGTTCGCAAGTGGTGCAATTGCCGGAGGAGTTCGGGGACCGGCGCGTGGTGGACTGGAGCGGACTGCCGGGCGGCGTGCCGCTTGCGGTGATCCGTCCGCGCGATACCGCAGAGGTCGCAAAAGCGCTGCATATCTGCTCGGAACATGGACAGCCGGTCGTGACGCAAGGCGGACTGACCGGGCTCGTGGGCGGCGCCAACGTGCAGGGCGGGGAAGTCGCGATCAGCCTCGACCGCATGAACAAGATCGTTGAAATCGATCCGGTTTCCAGCACGATGACCGTGGAGGCCGGCACGCCGCTGCAGGTCGTGCAGGAAGCCGCGACGGCTGCGGGGTTCTATTTTCCGCTGGATCTGGGCGCGCGGGGCAGTTGTTCCATCGGCGGGAATCTGGCGACGAACGCCGGTGGAAATCGCGTGATCAAGTACGGCATGATGCGCGATCAGGTTCTGGGGCTTGAAGCCGTGCTCGCAAGCGGCAAGGTGATCGGCGGCCTCAACAAGATGATCAAGGACAACAGCGGCTACGATTTGCGGCATCTGTTGATCGGCAGTGAAGGCACGCTTGCCATCATTACCCGTGCGGTTTTGAGACTGCGTCCGAAGCCGACTGCAACGGCCACGGCATGGTGCGGACTGCCGTCATACGAGGCCGTCACCACGCTGCTCTCGCGCGCTCAGGCACGGCTGGCGCCGGGGGTATCGGCGTTCGAAGTCATGTGGAAGGGGTACTACGACGCGGTGCTCGCCAACCTCGACACACTGCGCGCGCCGCTCGGTGAAGCGCATCCGTTCTATGTCCTGCTTGAGAGCGTCGGGACCGATCCGGTGCGCCACGCGGATGCCTTCGAAGAGTTCCTGGGCGAGATGCTGGAGGCGGGCGTGGTGAGCGACGCGGCGCTGGCATCGTCGGATTCGCAGGCTCTCGCGTTCTGGGCGATCCGCGATGCGCCGGGCGAATACCAGCGCTTCATTCCGAACCACGCGGCCTACGATGTCAGCTTTTCGATAGCGCAAGTCGGCGAGGCGGCGCAGCGCTGCGATGTGCGCTTGCGCGAACGCTGGCCTGACGCGACCGTGATGATCTACGGGCATCTCGGTGACGGCAACATTCATGTCGTGGTCGACGTGCCGGGCATGGGCAAGCACGATCACGATGAAATCGACGACGTCATCTACGATGTCACACGCGATTTCCACGGATCGATATCGGCGGAACACGGGATCGGCACGAAGAAAAAACATTTCCTGCACTTCACGCGTTCGGACAACGATATCGAGTCGATGCGCGCGATCAAGGCCGCGCTGGATCCGCACGGACTGCTGAATCCGGGGAAGGTTTTTTAGGGTAGCGCTTGTGGAGCGCAAAAGCGTAGTGTTGCAAGACGTCGTGCGCTGCGTTTCTCACGTTTCGCATTCAATGTCCTTTCTCTCTGCTGGAACGTATCCGCAGTTCTCTGTTTTGGGTTACCCGTAGGTGACGGCATGTACCCACAAATGCTTCAGGGTTCTTATGCTTAAAAGATGAAAAAGAACATCGGCGAGCACGGCGCATTGCACGCCGTGCCTTCGTAAATGCAAGCAGGTCAGCCGCTCAGAGCAGCACTGCCTGTTGCAGCATTTCCAGCGCCTTGGCTTCGTCGAGAAGACCGGCCCGCGCCTTGCCCGCCAACGTCTTGAGCAGCGCTTCGGCTATCGGTTGAATGCCCTGCAGATGATCAAGGCGCGTGGTCGATGCTGGTGCCGGTTGCATCGGAGGAACGTCGACCGCCAATTCGGCCTGCACCGGCTCGTTGACCGGTTCGGCAGGCGTTACGTGTTGTACGCGTGCGGTATGCTTCGCCTCGTCGTGTTCTCCGGCGGAGCGACGCAACGGCAGCAGCAACGCCGTCACCGATGCCGGAATTTCCGCCGCCGTGCGCGCCACATCCAGCCAGCCCGCTGGCAATCCGAGCCGTTCGGTGAAGCGGTTGGCCTCGTTGTCGTCAAGGCGTTTCTGGCCGTGCAGCCGATGCGCCATGTTCGATCCGCTCAACTCCATCAGCGCGCTCAGCCGCGCTTTCGATCCATTGCGCGATGTCAGCACATGAAGATTCGCGCGGCGGATCTTTTCGACCGAAGCGTCCTCGGCCGGCAGCAACGACTGTTGAAGGCCGGGCTTCGAGGGCGCCTGTGTTTTCTTGGGCGATGGGTTCATTGCGGGCTTCTCCGCAACTTTCCCGGCCTGCGCGTGAACAGGGTTCTTCTTCCGCATTTCTGCTTCCTTGGGCAAGTGCTCGCTCGATGTGTTTTCCGCATTGGCCTGCATGAAATCCAGCGGCGACTTCAACCGCGTGACGATCTCCGGGGCAAGCACAGGGTTCGGCTGATCGAAAAAACCATCGGGCAGACCAAGCGTTGTTTCGATATGAAAAGCAGTCTCGGGCGTGAACCCGACGCCGTTCACGAGTTCAGCCACGCGCGTGAGATTCGAGTCGAGGCCCAGCGCAATATTCTCGGCGCCGACGGCATCGACCAGCAACTTGAATGACCGCGTCTTGAAGATGGACGCGGTAACCTGCGCGTTTGCGGCATCGCGAGACGGCTGACCTTTCGCGAAGGGTTTGTTTTCGTGGCGGGACGTCGTTTTCGAAGGGCGGCGCGGTTGACGTGGACCGTTCTCTCGAGATCCCGAGTTTCGGCCATGCGCTTGACTCATGAGGTAAGGCTCTCCACCATAGATTCTGATCAGAGCCGGCATTATAGGCGAGGGCCGATCGCGCTCCGCCTGATCGGTGCTTTGTTTTCGATTCGATTCAGTCTTCATCGTTGTGTTGCGTGGCGCCTCAACACTGCTGAAATTCCGGGTAAGAATTTCAGACTAGCTTAATGACCGCTTCCAAATTTAGTATCCGGAGCGTATATGTTGCGCGTCGCTTTTTCAGCGGCCCCGAGGGTAGAGAGGCTCGGGGCTTAAAGCTTCGAAGCTCGGTGCCGTAAACACGGCATGGGCCGAGCCTCGATATGGCGAGCAGCCTTGAGGTTTGCGCCGGGTCAAATAAAAAAAAGGACATTTCAATGCGTGGGGCCCAGGGATCCGTCCGGCAATTGCCGCTCGCGCGCGTAAGCACGGCTGTCGGGACCTTCGCGATGCTCAGGCGCTCGGCGTGCGCGTTGATGTTGGGCGTCTGTTCAGTATTGACGCAACCGGCGCTGGCTGCCGGAAATGTCCTCCGGGTGCTGGCGTGGCCAGGTTACGCGGACAGCGACATCGTCAAGGATTTCGAGTCGCGTTATCACGCCAAAGTGGAAGTCACGCTGATCGATTCGGACGAGTCGCTGCACGACAGAATGCAAGCGGGCGCTGCGCCCCAATTCGATGTCTTCGCCGCCAACACCGCGGAGATCGAACGATACTCGCGCGAAAACCTGCTGGCGCCGCTCGATCTCGCAAGTATTCCCAACACGAAGCGGCAATTACCGCGCTTTCGCGATTTGGCATCCATTGGCGGTTTGATCCGCGATGGCAACGTGTACGCGATCCCGTTCACCTATTCGTCGATGGGACTCATCTACGATCGCAAGCAGATTCCCGTCGCGCCGCGCTCCATGAACGAGTTGTGGAACCCCCGTTATCGCGGCAAGGTGCTCGATTTCAACAGCGGCCAGCATAACTATTCTTTCGCGGCACTGGCGCTGGGGTATGCCGATCCCTTCCAGCTCAATGCATCGCAAATGCGGACCATTACTCGCAAGCTGATCGATCTGCGCCGCAATCTGCTCGCTTATTACACGCTGCCGGAAGAGGCGGCTGCGGTTTTTATCGAACACAAGGCGGCGTTGATGTTCGGCAACTACGGGACGCAGCAGGTCGCGATGCTGCGTCGCGCGGGCGCGGATGTGGGTTACGTCATTCCCGACGAAGGCGCGCTCGCCTGGCTGGATTGCTGGGCGATGACGAAGTCGGCGGCCAATCAGCCGCTCGCGCTCGCATGGATCAACTACATGCTCGAGCCGCACGTGAGCGAACAGCTCACGCAGCGCCAGGGACTCGCCAACACCTTGAACGCGGACCCGGAAAGCAGCGAACACGCGCATATTGTTTGGATCGAACCGGTCGAGGACGGCCGGCGGCGCGAAGCGCTATGGAGCCGGATTGTCTCGGGCGACCGGCCGGAGCGATTTTGATGTGGCGCCCCGGGCTGACGTTCAAGCTGTCGGTCCTGCTGGCGTGCATCGGCGTGCTTACGTCGGGCGCGACGGGTTACTACGCGTATCGCGCGAACCGCACGTTGCTCGTGAGGGAAGCCGGGCGCAGCCTGATGACATCGACGGAACTGCTTGCGCGGCGCTCATCGGTTGCCATCGACGATATCGCCGCCGACGCGCAGGTGCTCGCTTCGCTGCCGTCATCGGCA
>NZ_JBSIPA010000322.1:0-7632 GCF_053574605.1 Caballeronia sp. M23-90
TCGCGCGGCGGCAGCGGCCATAGCGGGTTGGGGCTCGCCATTGTGGATCGGCTGGTGCGGCGGGCAGGCGGAGAGTGCGACATCCGCAACCGGGAAGAAGGCGGACTGGAGATCGCAATGACTTTCCCGTTCGATGTCGTCGCAAAAGCGGCGGATCAACTGCATATCGACGGCGTGCTGAAACACGCCTGATGCTCGCCTGATTCGCCCGCGAGGCAGGGCGCGCCAAGGCGCCCTCGCCCGAAACGGTCAGTCGAACAGCGTATTGAGGGCGGAAGCCGCTTCGCTGTCGACGGTGTTGTAGGTCACCGTGGCGGCCTCGAAAATATAATGCGTGGTGTATTTCCCCAGCCGTCCGAGGATCTCCTCCTGGATGACTTCAGGCGCGACATCGAGCCTCAAGTACCAGGTGGTGGACGAGAGCCGCGTCTGGAACGCGCCATACTCGGCCAGCAAGTGATCGAATGCTTCAGCGTCCTGATCGCGGCAGACAATGACCAGATTTCCCTTCATTCACCCCTCCTGAAAACGGCAGATATTCGACTTCGAATGTCGATAATACCTGCTGTCACGCCGCTTGCCCCACTAGACCTTTTGGCCGGTCCGTGCGTTCAGGCTGTCTCGGGATGACGCGGCATGGGCGGGATGGTGTCGGCGGGATGCACTTCGCTGCGGTCGCGGCCGCCCGATTTGGCCGCGTAGAGCGCAAGGTCGGCGCGCTTGAGCAGATTTTCGGCGGTGTCGCCGTCGCACAGGGCGGTGATGCCGATGCTTACACTCAACGCGGTGTCATCGGGCAGATGGGCGCAATGCTCCTGGTTGAAGCGCTTGCGCAGGCGTTCGAGCACCGCGTGGGCATCGGCGAGAGACGTTTGCGGCAGCAGCAGGCCGAACTCCTCGCCACCAAGCCGGCCGACGCCGTCGCTCGCGCGCAACTGTTCCTCGCACATCCGCACGAAATGCTCGAGCGCGCGGTCCCCGGTCGCGTGGCCGAAGCGGTCGTTGACCTGCTTGAAGTAGTCCAGGTCGGCAATGGCGACGGACAGCGGCGTGCCCGAGGAAGATGCGAGCTCCACTTCGCGGCGCAGGGTATCGAGGAAATATCGCCGCGACAAAGCGCCGGTCAGCGCATCATGCCGCGCTTCGGCCGAAAGCAGCGTATTGGCCGACTGCAACTGGTTCGCGAGATGCCGCGTCGCCCGATGCAGGCGGCGCTCGCGCAGATACGACACCGTAATCACCACGGCCAGGCCGACCACGCCGAGCGCCGTCAGGAACACGAGCAACTGGTCGCGCCGCTGGTTGCGCAAGATCTCGGACCAGTTCGGCAGCGGATGCACAATGTGCGCCGCGAGCCCGGAATTGAGGCCGGTGCGTTCGTCATAAATCGCGGGCGCCGTGCCGTTGCTGGTGCTGAACAAGCCGCTCGAAAGCGTCGGCGACAGCCAGGGCGCGTCCGCCCGCACGCGCTCGCCTATATTGGTGATTCGCAAGGTCTGGAAATCTACGCGCCGGTAGGCATCGAGCCGCTCCGTGCGCGACATCTTCAGCACGGGCGAATCCGGCAGCACGCGGTTTTCGAGCTGGCTTTCATTGGCCATCACGACCACGCCGTTGCTGTCGGTCACGAACGTCCCGGCGCGCGCCACCCAATGCCGCAAGCGGTCGATGCTCACTTTCGCGATCACCGCGCCCACCAGAAAGCCGTCCCGGTAGATCGGCGTGGCGATGAAAATCCCCGGATCGCCGTTCGTCCGGCCGACGCCATAGGTCTCGTTGAACGCGCCGAGCAGCGCCTTCTGGATATACCCGCGCGCGCGCATGTCGACGCCGACAAAACTGTTCGAATCGATGGCGTTGCTCGATGCCACGCAAAAGCCCTCGGTATCGACGACCCAGATGTAGTCGAGGCCCGTGAAGCCCCGCGCGTTGCGCAGGAAGTTATCGACTTTTTCCAGCGCGGGCGCGGCGAGCCACTTGGCGCGCCGGTCGGCTGCAGTCGGCGCGGCGCTGGCGGAAAGACCGTGCTGCTGGACCAGCGCGAGCTGGATCATGTCCATCTCGGCGATCGTGGCGGGAATGGCGCGGGACATGGCGAGGTCGCTCGCGATGATCTGCGCGGTGTTATCGACGATGGACGCCGCCATTTGACGTTCCACCCGCATCGATGTGGCCAGTTCTTGCTGTACCATTCGGTCCGACACCAGTCCGGCTGCAACCCAGCACACGCATGCAAGCAACGCGCAGCAAAGCGTCGCTATCGCAAGGTGGAAGGTTGTCTTGTTCATCTGATCTGGCCTGTCTGACTGTCCCGCGGCCCCGCGCGACGAGCAATGTTATGAGTTTTGTGCCGGCACATGAGCATCTTACCGGGCGCGGCCGCGCGCGCCGATGGTACTTGCCCCAAGTGCTGTTGCTGAGCGCCGACAGTGGCGCCTGTTGCAAGAACATGTTTTGTCTGCGCAGGAACCGCGACCTCGTCCGGAGTCCCCTCAAGCCGGCTTGGTTTGCCCCGGATGTTCCGATTGGACGACGTTTTCTTTCGTCCATCAAGTTCCTTATCGGCGGGAACGGGCTTTTCTTGAGCGATGCAGCGCGGTTTGACGATGCACCGGAACGCTCGCCAGATAACGAAACGTAAACCGGCAGGCTGCGGTTGTGCCTGAAACAAAGTTTGGTGTAGTGTCGTGCCGTCCTGAAAACAGGCATGGCGCTGACCGGCAAGACACAGACGTGGAAATACAGACGCCGGACGATGCCCTGAATCGGGCGCACCGGCCGCAACAAGCCTCAACGGAGAGGGCGTGTAATGGATTTTGGCTTCAATCTGACTCGCACGGCGAATGCTTCGGCGTGGCGTCTATTACCGAATCGCTGGGACTTCGTCGCGTTCCCGCTGATCATCTGCATCCTCGCGCTGACCGCGGTGGGCTTTCACGAGACGCTCGCACCCATCTCGACGCTGCAGACGCAGGCTATTTCGCTGGATCCGTCGAATCTGCCCGAGTACGCGTTACGCACCACGCTGCGCATGCTTGCCGCAATGGTCGCATCGCTCATCTTCACGCTCGTTTATGGCACGCTCGCGGCCAAGAGCCGGCGCGCGTCCATCGTGCTCGTGCCGATTCTCGACATCCTGCAGTCGGTGCCGGTGCTCGGCTATATCTCGTTTACGGTCACGTTTTTCCTCGCGTTGTTTCCCGGACGGGTGTTCGGCGCCGAACTCGCCGCGATCTTCGCCATCTTCACGAGCCAGGCCTGGAACATGACCTTCAGCTTCTACCAGTCGCTGCGCACGGTGCCGCGTGACCTGGATGAAGTCTCGCGCGGTTTTCACCTGACCAACTGGCAGCGCTTCTGGAAGCTCGAAGTGCCGTTCTCCATGCCGGGCCTCATCTGGAACATGATGATGTCGATGTCCGGCGGCTGGTTCTTCGTAGTCGCCTCCGAGGCGATCGTGGTAGGTAACCGGACCATCGTGCTGCCGGGTATCGGCGCGTATCTGGCGACGGCGATCGGCGAGCGCAATCTCGGCGCGATCGGCTGGGTGATCCTCGCCATGACCGTCGTGATCCTTGCCTACGATCAGCTCATGTTCCGTCCGCTGGTCGCATGGGCCGACAAGTTCCGCATGGAAAACACGAGCTCGGGCAATGTGCCTGAATCGTGGCTGCTCGACCTGATCCGGCGCACGCGGCTGATTCACCAGTTGCTGGTGCCGGCCGGCTGGCTCATCGGCAAGCTTGCGCGCGTGCCGCTGAAGCTGCCTTCGCTGCAGGGCGTGAAGCTGCCGCTGCTGGCGAGCGCCGCGTCCGTGTTTACAGCGACGCCCGGGAGAGCGCGCAATACTTCCCGCATTGGCGATATTGTCTGGGCGACGATTGTCGTGGCGCTGACCGCGTTCGTGGTCTGGAAAGTAAGCGTCTTCGTTTCTTCCGGCGTGTCGTGGCGCGAAGTGGGGCATGTCTTCTGGCTCGGGCTGATCACGCTTTTCCGCGTCATGGTGCTGATCGCGATTGCGTCGGTGATCTGGGTGCCTGTCGGCGTGCTGATCGGGTTGCGGCCTGCGCTTGCGAGCAAGATCCAGCCGATTGCGCAATTCCTTGCGGCGTTTCCGGCGAACCTGCTGTTCCCGGTGTTTGTCGTGGTGATCGTGAAGTTCAACCTGAATCCGGATATCTGGCTTTCGCCGCTGATCGTGCTCGGCACGCAGTGGTATATCCTTTTCAACGTGATCGCTGGCGCTACGTCGTATCCAAACGATTATCGCGAGGCCGCCGCCAACTTCCAGATCAAAGGCTGGCAATGGTGGCGCCAGGCCATCTTGCCGGGCATCTTCCCGTATTACGTGACCGGCGCGATTACGGCGTCAGGCGGGGCTTGGAATGCGAGCATCGTGGCCGAAGCGGTATCGTGGGGCAATACGAAGATCGTGGCGCACGGACTGGGCGCGTACATCGCGGAAAGCACGGTCAACGGCGATTATCCGAAGATCATTCTCGGGATTGCGGTGATGTCGCTGTTCGTCACGCTCTTCAACCGGTTGTTGTGGCGCCCGTTGTTCGCGTTCGCCGAAGCGCGCTTGCGGCTCGACTGAACGCCGCCGCCGGAACAAAGCCCTTCGAAATCCATAATGTCAGGTCGCCAGCGGCCACACCATTTTGTAATCAGCAACACGCGAGCGCCCATGCCAACGCAGACGAATCCTTCCAGCCAAACGCCGCCATCCGCACCCCCGCGCCTCGGCCGGGAAATCCTGCACGTCGATCAGGTCAGTCGCGGTTTCAACAAGACGCAGGGCGAGTTGCTCGTGCTCGAAGACGTCAACCTGAAGCTGCACGAAGGCGAGATCGTGGGTCTTCTCGGCCGATCGGGGTCGGGAAAATCGACGCTCCTGCGGATCATCGCGGGTTTGATCGAACCGACGGGCGGCCAGGTCACGTACCTGAACGAGCCGCTCAATGGCCCGGCGAAAGGCGTGGCGATGGTGTTTCAGACCTTTGCATTGTTTCCGTGGCTCACCGTGCTGCAGAACGTCGAGGCGGGGCTGGAAGCGCAGGGCGTTCCATCCAAAGAACGGCGCGAGCGCGCGCTGGCGGCAATCGACCTGATCGGTCTCGACGGCTTTGAAAACGCGTATCCGCGTGAGCTGTCAGGCGGGATGCGACAGCGGGTGGGTTTTGCGCGTGCGCTGGTCGTCGACCCGACGCTGCTCCTGATGGACGAACCGTTTTCCGCGCTCGACGTGCTGACCGCCGAGAACTTGCGTACCGACCTGCTCGATCTGTGGACGCAAGGCAAGATGCCGATCAAGTCGGTGCTGATCGTCACGCACAACATCGAGGAAGCGGTGTTCATGTGCGACCGGATTCTGGTGCTGGCATCGAATCCGGGTCGTGTCATGGCCGAGATTCGCGTGCCGTTCAAGCATCCGCGCAACCGTCTCGATCCGGCGTTCCGGCGCTTGGTCGACGATATCTACGCCAAGATGACCGCGCGTCAACTCGGCGAGGAAAAGAAGAAGGGGCTCGAGCTCAGTAGCTGGTTGCCGCAGGTGTCGACCAACCTGATGGCGGGTTTGATCGAGACGCTGGCCGCCGACCCGTACCACGGCCGCGCCGACATGCCGGAGATCGCGCGGACGCTGCATCTGGAAGTGGACGATCTGTTCCCGGTCGCGGAAGTGTTGCAGCATCTCGGTTTCGCCGATGTCCGCGAAGGCGATATTTTCCTGACGCCCCCGGCGCGTGTGTTTGCCGAATTCGGTACGCAGGAACGCAAGATGATGTTCGCGGAGCATCTGCTGCGTCACGTGCCGCTCGCCGCACGGATCAAGAAAGTGCTGAACGAGCGGCCGGGACATCGTGCGCCGCGTGTGCGCTTCGAGCAGGAACTGGAAGATTTTCTCTCCGATAAAGCCGCCGAGGAAACACTCGACGCCGTCATCAACTGGGGCCGTTATGGCGAGATCTTTTCGTATAACGACCAGACGGAGATCTTCAGCCTGGAAGACGTGGAGTCTTGATGCTGCGCGTAGTGCTTCAGTGAGATACGTGCCATCTGGCGCGGGATAAAAAAACGCGGTGCTTCTGGAAACAGATGCCGCGTTTTTTGCATGTGGACGTACCTGAAAAGGTAGCCGATAACGCGGTTCGCTTCGATCTCATGCACGGAATCCGCCGATTGCCCGTTCTGATGAAAACGTCCGCAACGATCGTTTCGCGCCGGGCGCAAACCCTTGTCCATTGTGGCTTCCAGCGTTTTCGGAAGACCGCTTCGAATCGCTTTTCACAAGATTGCCGAAGCGCAAAACGTACTCTACGCTGGGGAATCCGCCAACGCTGACGGCAAACAAGGAGCCTCCGAAGATGCGTCGACTGCGCTTGCCGTTATCACGCACGAGGCGTTTGTCGGGATTGACGATCGGCGTGACATGTCTGTTGCGCGTGCCGTCGGCGCTCGGCAGTTGCGATAACCTCGCGCCCGTCAGCGGCGAATCTGCCACGTGCGATTCGAGTCTGCCGAATCCATCCCTCACGGGTATCGCGGCGGCTGCCGGAAGCACGGGGGTCACCGTGCGCATCCAGCCGGGTGCAGGCATCAGCGTGAGCAGCAGCAACGCGGTCTTCGTGCGGGATTCGAGCACTGTCACGAACCTGGGTACGTTGCAGGTCAGCGGCGATACCTTCGACGGCATCACCTCCGAGGGCAGCCCGGCTGGCTTCGGACATAACACGCTGACCAATGCGGGCGCGATCCATACAACCGGCGTCGAGTCGGAAGGCATGTACAGCGGCTCGGCCTCAGTCATGATGGTCAACGCCGTGGGCGGCGCGATCACCACGAGCGGAGCGAACTCGGCGGCAATGCTCGATGTATCGGCGGCGGGAGGCGGGAAGCTGACCAACAACGGCACGCTTGCCACATCGGGCGACGACTCCTACGGCATGCTCGCCCAGACCTCCGGCGACGCGCTCGTGAACACCGGCTCGATCACGACGACCGGTTCACGCGCGTACGGCCTGTACGCCAATGGCGGCGCGCCGGGCAACAATACGCTGACAAACCACGGGTCCATCGATACATTCGGGGTGAACGCGCACGGCATTGTCTCCGTGGATGCATCGCCCGGTCTTGTCACCAACACCGGGTCGATCGCCGCGCACGGCGCCGACGCGCTGGGCGCTTTTTTCGGGCAGAAGGTCACGCTCGTGAACGCAGCGGGGGCGCGGATAACGAGCGACCAGAGCAACGCCATCGATGCCAACAGTGGCGGCAGCTTTACGAATGCCGGAACGATTTCGGGCGGCAACGAGGGGATATCGATTGTCGGCGGTAATGCGGACATCGTGAACAGCGGCGTAATTTCGGGCGGCGGCAATCTGGCGGTTTCATCGACGGGGCCGTATGCGATCACGATTACGAACACCGGGACGATATCGGGCGGCGGTGGTGTCGCGGTCTGGACCGATACCGGCACGAACACCTTCAAGATGAACGGCGGCACGGTGACCGGTCTGATCCGGCAAGGCGCCGGCGTCAACACGTTCGTGATGCAGGCGGGACAGGTCGATGACATCGATCAGGGCGGCCCGCAACCGCGTTTCACGCTGAGCGGCGGGCGCGTGACGA
>NZ_JBSIPA010000323.1:0-7630 GCF_053574605.1 Caballeronia sp. M23-90
CCTTGCTGCATGTGTTGAAAGCGCAGCTCGAGCACTATGCGCATCAGCGGGATCTGCGCTGGATCGACGACGAATCCAACGCCGATACCCGTTATGCGCGCAACGCGTTGCGCCACGATGTCCTTCCTGGGCTCGCCGCCATGGCGCCACAACGCGCCGACGGTCTTTCCGTGCCGCGTGTCCGGCCCTTGCTGCATGTGTTGAAAGCGCAGCTCGAGCACTATGCGCATCAGCGGGATCTGCGCTGGATCGACGACGAATCCAACGCCGATACCCGTTATGCGCGCAACGCGTTGCGCCACGATGTCCTTCCCGCGCTCGCCGTGCATTTCCCCGGTTTTCGCGATGCACTTGCGCGCACGGCGTCGCACGCGGCGTCGGCGCAACGCCTGCTGGATGATCTTGCGCGCATCGATCTGCAATCGGCCGCCCATCCTGACGATGAAAACGCATTGATGTCATCGGCTGTGCTCACGCTCGACGATGAACGCGCGATCAACCTCTTGCGCTACTGGATGCGCGTGCTTGGACTGCAGGCGGCATCGACGGCGCGTATTGGCGAGATCCTCCGCCAGTTGCGCGATGCCGCGGCTTCCCGCGACGGTCATGCGTTGCGCATCGATCATGCGGGACAGTGTTTGCGGGTGTACCGGGATTCCATGTTCTGGGAGACGGGTGACAGCGCCGATCCGGCAGATCTCGACAACGGCGCAGCATCACTGCGCGCGGCAAGCAGACTCGACTGGAATGGCGAAAGCGTGTGGCGCTTGCCGCAGTGGCGCGGGACTTTCGTGTTCTCGCCAGTGACCGACGACGACACCGATACTGCCGACTCCGTTTCCGAAGCCACGCTGCGCCTGAGCCCGCTCACCGCACGTTCGCGTGCGGGCGGCGAGCGAGTGAGGATATCGGCAAATGGGCCGAGCCGCACGCTCAAAAACCTGTTTCAGGAGCAGGGAGTGCCGGGATGGAAGCGCGACGTGCCGCTTCTCTTTTCAGGCGAGACTCTTTTGTTCGTGCCGCTGATTGGGATCAACCGCGCGTGCGAGCGACCCGGCAGCGACGAAACCGGCCCCCGCTGGCGTATCGCGTGGCAACCGGATCTGGTGATCGCCTGACCCGTTGAGCGGTCCAGGCATCATCTGCCGGTCGGTAATTTTCTCCCTTCCTGCGGATTCCGGCGCCGTCATGCCACGTAGGAAACGGCCGTTCCAGCTTGTGTTTTAGGCCTCGATCGGGTACGTTTACCGGTTTCCCGCTACGCCTTTCAAGCAGCTTTTCCGTCCAGAAGACGCGTTTTCAGCCGCTGGAATCGCATTTTGCGTGTGAGCGAACCTTGCGCGCGCGGCGTCCGCGTTTCGTCGTCACGCTTAAGTCGTCGATCGCACCTATCCAGATTCCGCCCTGACTCACGCTCAAGGCGGGCTTCTGTTGCAATACGTGAACCACGTGCGGTACGCGGCGCATTACACGGCGCGCAGCGCGGCTTTTCCTCCAGTTCAAAACGACAATGGCACTCATCGTACATAAATACGGCGGCACTTCGATGGGCTCGGTCGAGCGCATCAAGAACGTCGCCAGGCGCGTCGCCAAATGGCACAAGGCAGGCCACAAGCTGGTTGTCGTCCCGTCGGCCATGTCCGGCGAAACGAACCGCCTGCTCGGCCTCGCGCGCGAAATTACCGCGAACCCCGACCCGCGCGAGCTCGACATGATCGCCTCCACGGGTGAACAGGTCAGCGTCGGCCTCTTGGCTATCGCATTGCAGGCCGAAGGCCTCGAAGCGGTCAGCTACGCCGGCTGGCAAGTACCCATCAAGACCGACAGCGCATTCACGAAGGCACGGATCAGCGAGATCGACGGCACGCGCGTGCTCGCCGATCTCCATGCAGGCAAGGTCGTCGTGATCACGGGCTTCCAGGGCGTCGATCCGGAAGGCCATATTGCAACGCTCGGACGCGGCGGTTCGGATACGTCGGCGGTGGCCATTGCGGCGGCATTGAAAGCCGATGAATGCCTGATTTACACGGACGTCGACGGCGTCTACACCACAGACCCGCGCGTGGTGGAAGAGGCGCGCCGGCTGGATCGTGTGACGTTTGAAGAAATGCTGGAAATGGCGAGCCTCGGATCGAAGGTGTTGCAGATCCGTTCGGTGGAATTCGCGGGTAAATATCAGGTGAAGACACGCGTGTTGTCGAGCCTGACGGACCCCTTGATTCCGCTTGAAACCGAAATGTGCTCGGGCACCCTGATTACTTTTGAAGAAGACGAGACCATGGAAAAAGCTGTTATCTCGGGCATTGCATTCCAGCGCGACGAAGCGCGTATTGCCGTGATGGGCGTGCCTGATAAGCCAGGTATTGCGTACCAGATCCTGGGCCCGGTGGCGGATGCGAACATCGACATCGACATGATCATCCAGAACACGAGCGTGGACGGCAAGACCGACTTCACGTTCACGGTGGGCCGCGGCGATTACGCGCGCGCCATGGATATCCTGACGAACCAGGTGAAGGAACATGTAAAGGCCGAGCAGGTTCGCGGCGACCCCAAGGTGTCGAAGGTGTCGGTCGTGGGCGTGGGCATGCGTTCGCACGTGGGCATTGCCAGCACGATGTTCCGGACGCTGGCGGAAGAGGGCATCAACATCCAGATGATCTCGACGTCCGAGATCAAGATTTCGGTGCTCATCGACGAGAAGTACACCGAGCTCGCCGTGCGGGCGTTGCACAAGGTGTTCGAACTCGATCGCGCTTGAATTGCAAAAGCGTGAATGGATAGCGCATCAGAGGCGGGTGTTTGTTACCGTTTAAGGGCTTGATGTATCGTTCTTCAACGCGCTCTCAGATGCGAAAATTTTTGTCTCATGAAATTGACCCGCAGCCGCTAACCCGCTATGATCTTGGCTTCGTCGCGCTGACTCCCGCGCGGCAGAAAGTGCAGGAGACGTGGCCGAGAGGTTGAAGGTACTCCCCTGCTAAGGGAGCATCTGGGCTAAAACCTGGATCGAGGGTTCGAATCCCTCCGTCTCCGCCAGAAGATGGTCAAAAACCCCGTAGATCGTCAGATCTGCGGGGTTTTGTTTTTTCTATTGAGCAACGAATCTGCGAGACGCCCCGCAAGGTCTTCTGGCTTGCGGCGGACTTCGCTTCCTAAGCAACAGCTTCTTCCTCTTCGTGCTGCCAGCCTTTCTCGGTTTCACGCATGACTATGGTCAGCACTCTTTCTGTCACATTGAGTGCTTCGACCAGATCCTTGACCTTCTGATTGCCACCCACGTGTTCCATGTAGATGGCCCGCATGGCGAAGTCGGCCAGCTTGGGCAGTGGAACGTGCTTCTTTTCCCACTTGGCAATGGCCTGATCGGTTACGCCCATCAAGCGTCCAACCGACGTCTGCGATAAACACAGCGCTTGCCGAAGATAGCGAAACTCTTCGGCGGTAAGCGGTGAACGCTTGCTTGCAAGCGCGAGGCAGATTGCCCGGATCAGGCCATCCAGGTCGTGAAACGAAACGCCCGGGCCAAACTCGGTGTCGTGCTCTTCGTAGCCGTTCGCGACGACAATGTTGGTCAAGCCGCAATCGGTATAGGTGTACATTTTTTTCTACTCCTCTCTATCTTTGTCGAACGCAGTGACGACTATGGTTTGCGTCGCGCCCATGCCGGCTACGGCCGCAATGACCTTGATCTCGTCCCCGCCACAGTCGTACTCCATCCGGCACTTCATGTTGCCGGCTGGCGTCTGCACGGGTGGACGCACCATATGTCCTCGACGCAGCGTTTCCAGCACCATTGCTTTCGTGATGCATCGTGCTGTCATCATCTCGTCGGCATGTCTGGTAAAGATCACGTTGATGGTGCTTTGCGCTATCTCATGAATGAGCTTTTCCCAATCGCGGTTGGTTGCCATAGTCTATAAAAAGTATAGGAGTTTGCGATTCAAAACGCAACCGAAATTTTCATGTCGGTTGCCTCGCCCGCGCCGAGGCTTGACCTATACACTCGCCGGTTTCAAGCATTTTCGGCAAGTAATAATTCTGCACATTAGATTGGGATGTGACCACGCGAGCTCTCGCGCAGCACGTTGCAGCCATCGATGATTTTGCTTCGCAGAGCGACGGGGTTTTATCGCTTCAACGCTGCGGCTGTTGCTTCATCGGCGGGAAAGAACATCTCGATGGCAAGCTCCGACAGCGTCACATCGACCGGTGTGCCAAATACCAGCGTCGTCGTGATAAACGATAGACGTCCGGCCGTGGTATTCAACACGAACGGAATGGCGATGGACGATTCCATCGTCCGGTCTTCGTTCGAGGCGCCCGGATAGCTCGATAACTCGTCGCGCAATGCGATGAGTTGCACGTCGCCGCTCACGCGTATCTGGCCGTCGAGCCGTTCGAGCAGATGCCTTCGCCACTGCCCGAGATTCGCGATCTTCGACGCAAGCCCGTTCGGATGCAGGCTCAACCGCAGCACGTTGACCGGTGGCTCGAGCAGCGCAGGATCAGCACTGGCGACAAGCGCTGCGACCGCACCATTTGCCGATATCAGATTCCAGTGCCGGTCGATTGCCAGCGCCGGGTAGGGATCGTGTCCCTTCAACACTTGCTCGACGGCGAGCCGTGCGGGTGCCATCGATTGATCTTCGAGTGAGCGTTCCCGGAACACCGGCGCAAAGCCGGCTGCCGTGAGTAATTGATTGCGCTCGCGCAGCGGAACATCGAGGTATTCGGCGAGACGCAACACCATCGCGCGGCTTGGCGAGGCTCGGCCGGTTTCGATAAAGCTCAGATGCCGGCTCGAGATCTCTGCTTCGTTGGCAAGCAAAAGCTGGCTCATGCGCCGCCGTTCGCGCCAATGCTTGATCAACGTGCCAATAGGTACGGCCGACACGGCCGTCGAGGTCAGAGTGTTCATGTCCTTACCTTAGCAAAGCGCCGTGCACGCGGCCATTACCTCTCGCGTAATCGACGCGCCGCGCGCCTCTCCCGATCATGACTTCCAGGCCGTGCCAATCCGGTTCGGCCGCAAGTCAGTCACGTTGAAAACAGGAGAGCATGATGACCGAGCATGAGGTTCTGGTGGGCCGTTATATCGATGCCTGGAATGAGACGGATACATCGCGCCGCGAAACGCTTGCCGCGCAGGTGTTGCAAGAAAGCGGGCGCTACGCCGACCCGATGATGAACAGCACGGGCCCCAAGGGCTTCGCCGGAATGATCGGTGCGTTCCAGGCGGCCATGCCGGGCTTGAAGTTCGAGCGTATTGGCAAGATAGATGCGACGGGACAAGTGGTGCGCTTCAGCTGGCGTCTGATCGATGCAACCGGGCGGCAGTTTGCAAGCGGCACGGATATCGGCGATTTCGGCATGGATGGACGCTTCACCAGTATCACGGGGTTTATCGACAGCGCGTTGATGGGCCGCGACTGGAGTGTCGAGAAGTACGCGGCGTTCTGGGCGGCGCCGGATTTCAGCAAGCCGTCGGACGAACTGGCTGCGGATATCGAAGGATATTGGCCGGGGCTCGATACACCGCTGAAGGGCGTCGAAGCGTATGTTTGTCCGCTGCATGAACTGCTCCGGCGGGTTCCCGATTTCAGCCTCGAAGTCGCAGACTACGCAAGCCGCGGCGACACGGTTTTCATTCGATGGATTGCGACGGGTACGCACGAAGGTGTGCCACTGCGTTTCGAAGGCGTGGACTGCGTCCGGCACAAGGACGGTCAGGTCCATGAAAACCGCATCTTTTGCGACCACCCGCTGGTGCTTTCGTTTAACCGCTAAAAGGCTGTGGTCAGCGGTTATACATCGCCCAGGACGTCATCCTGATCCACGTCGATATCCGGCTGTCCGCGCACCGTGCGGCGCTTTTGCTGTACGTGATAGGCGCTCAGGACGGCGTGGACGACCATGTCCAGCGCCGGCTTCGCAATGCCTTGCTTGTCGGTCCAGACCTTCGGCGTAAGCGCGCCGGCGAGGGAGACGCTGTCGCCGTCATCGAGCGCCTGCAGCGCTTCCTTGGCTATA
Organism: Caballeronia sp. M23-90; assembly: GCF_053574605.1. Taxonomy (NCBI): domain Bacteria; kingdom Pseudomonadati; phylum Pseudomonadota; class Betaproteobacteria; order Burkholderiales; family Burkholderiaceae; genus Caballeronia; species Caballeronia sp. M23-90. The sequence continues at coordinate 6,034 of NZ_JBSIPA010000323.1, forward strand.
TCGTCGAAAGCAATCACGTTGATGAAAAGGCTCTCGCCATCGCCTGCCGTGGCACGAACGCGGCATGTGACGAAATGCGTGCCGTGCTGGCCGGTACGAACTTGCGCAGTACCGTAGAGTCGTCCGGAAACGAGACCGTCGATCATCGTATGTTCCTTCGAAATCACGGATTGTCTCACTGGGACTGCGACAGGGCGTGGTAACCGCGCAAGCTTTCGATTTGCGTTGCAAGCGCGCGAACAGCTTGAGTCAAATTTAGAAAGCGAAAATCGGCGTCCCAAGGCGTTTCTCATGCTGCGACGCATAAGCGCCCGCTAATCATGCCATTCATCCTAAAAAAGCATGCGCGTGCGGTAGGTAAAGGTATGAGAACCGGACGCGACAAACACCATTAAAATCACTTATCACTTTAATAATAAAATGCTACGATTATCGAAAGAGGGCGCTCTATGACGTAATGGAGTAACGCCACTAGACCTGAGAGTAATAAGAGAGCGCGTTGCCCTGCTTCATAGCAGGGCAACGATGCTTTACGAGTTAAATGAAAGGGCTTAGGCCGTTGGCTTGGTTTCAGCTGATGGTCCCATGCGCCAGCCTATGCAATCTGCTTATCGGCCATAACCCAAAGCTAAGCGCATATACAACCATAAGTGTGTTGCCAAAGTCTCCAATGCTTTTACTCCGAACAGCACTCGCCCCTCCTGTTGTACCGTTCAGCACGTTTGTAATGGCTGCATCACGGAAACCGTGATTGAATAGAACGTTATAACCAGGATTAGACGCCTTTCCGTTAGGTTGAATGAGCAAGCCTGTTGGCGAGGTTGGCAGATATATCAAATATGGTTGAGTGCCGAAACATAGTGGCGAAAGCGGTAAAAGCCGGTTTGTCCGGGAAGCACTAAAAGAAACTACTGATCAGGCGCGATCGATATACCGTCCCGCGCCAAGCCATCCGAATAACAACGCGCAAGCAGCCGCATTTCCTCAGGCTGGTATACCAGATAACACGTCGAACGAATTGGAATGCCGGGAAAACATTTGTTATTGGCGAGGCCCGCTGGAAAATGACGGCAGTGTCTTAAGTCACAGCCATCAATAACGGGAAACGGTGGGAAACTTTAGCGGCAAGCTCAATCACGTTCGAACAATGTGCGCCGACCGACCTGCAGGCGGGACGGTGTGTGCAGAACTGGCGGCGCTCGTCAGGGCTGCGACAGATCAAGTGCCACTTCCCGATGTGAGGCAGAGGGGCGGCGCTGCTTTCTCACGCCAGGCCCCTGCACATCAGGCGAACCGCTGAAATTTTATGTCACATCCGGTCGGTAGTCGTAATTCGGGGTTACTGCGTTGAAACACTACCCGGAGATCGTTCAGCTAAGATTTCCATAACAACATTCCGTTGAGGTGGTCTTCAAATGAACAACAAGTTAAAGACATCGATTTTTGCAGGCGCAGTCGCCATCGGGGCGTTGGGACTGTCTGGTGCAGCTATGGCACAGGTTCGGTTAGGTGTGAATATCGGCGTTCCCGCGCCGGTGTATGTCGCGCCGCAACCGGTTTATGCGCCGCCCCCGCCACCCGTGGTCTATGCACCGCA
>NZ_JBSIPA010000324.1:0-7629 GCF_053574605.1 Caballeronia sp. M23-90
GCCGTGGCCGTCGCGTAAGGCGCTGAACGCGCTCAGCAAAGCCTGCGCGACCGGATGCGACGGACAGCGGATCGCGACCGAATCCTGCCCGCCACTGACCGCCGCGGGCACGTGCGCCGCGCGCTTCAGGATCAGCGTAAGCGGGCCGGGCCAGAAGGCATCGATCAGTTTTTGTGCATCGGGGACAAGCGTCTCGACCCAGTACGCGGGATCGCTGCCAGGCGCGAGATGCACGATCACCGGATGATTCGACGGCCGCCCTTTGGCCGCATAAATCCGCTCGATCGCCTCGGGATTCCCGGCATCGCCGCCGAGCCCGTAGACCGTTTCAGTCGGAAACGCGACGAGCTGGCCGGCGTCGAGCAACGCGGCTGCTTCCGTGACCTGCGCGACGCTGGGTGCTTCGAAGGTCATTCTCGTCAGTCCAGCGCAATGTGCAGCAGGCGGGCGCAGTCGCGCGCCGCCGCACGCACTTCTTCCAGCGTCGTCGCCGTGAAATTCACGTGGCCCATCTTGCGGCCCGGACGCGCTTCTTCCTTGCCATACAGATGCAAACGCGCCGTCGGCATGGCGATGACCTCGTGCCACGGCGGGATGTGGGCCTTGGCGCCATCGAACCAGACGTCGCCGAGAATGTTCAGCATGGCGGCCGGCGAATGCTGGCGCGTATCGCCGAGCGGCATGCCGGTCATCGCGCGTACTTGTTGCTCGAACTGGCTGGTCGCGCAGGCGTCCACCGTGTAATGCCCCGAATTGTGTGGACGCGGCGCCATTTCATTGGCGATCAGCGACCCGTCTTCGAGAATGAAGAACTCCACGCACAACACGCCGACGTAATCCAGCTTCGCGGCAATCGTCAGCGCGGCGTCCTGCGCCTGGGCCACGAGCGCATCGGTTGCATCCGGCGCCGGCACGACGGTCTTCGCCAGGATTCCGCCAACGTGCTGGTTCTGCGCGAGCGGGAAAACGGCAGATTTGCCATCGCCCGCACGCGCGATCAGTACCGACACTTCGAATTTCAGCGGCATGCGTTTTTCGAGCACGCACGGCACGCCGGCAAGCGATCCATATGCGGTGCGGACTTCGTCGACGTTGCGCACGCTCGTCTGGCCCTTGCCGTCGTAACCGAGGCGCGCCGTTTTCAGGATCCCGGGCAAGACGGCGGCGATCTGTTCATCGCTCAGGGCCGCGAGCGCTTCCGGCGACTCGATCACCACATGCGGCGCCACCGGCACGCCCGCGCTTGCGATAAACCGCTTCTCCGCCACGCGATCCTGGGCGATCGCCACGCACCGTCCGGCCGGGCTGACAAACGTGGTCTTGGCAAGGAAATCGAGACTGGCGGACGGCACGTTCTCGAATTCCGTCGATACCGCCGCACACAAGCGCGCGAGTTCGGTGAGCGCGGTTTCGTCGTCGTAGGCGGCGCGGATGTGTTTATCGGCGACGGAACCAGCCGGACTCGTTTCGTCCGGATCGAGGACCGCCACGCGATAGCCCATGGATTGCGCGGCGAAACAGAACATGCGGCCGAGCTGGCCGCCGCCGACCATGCCGAGCCATGCGCCCGGCTGGATGGGAGAACTGGGTTGGGTGTGTGCGTTCATCGTGTGGGGTCGGTCAGCCGGAAGTGTTACTGAAGCTGCTGGATTTAGAGCGGCGGGAGGACCATTGCATGCGCTGCGTCGTTCTGGCGGGCGCGGAAAGCGGCAAGTTTGTCGGCGTAGGCGCTCTGCGTCACAGCAAGAATGGATACCGCGAACAACGCGGCGTTCGCCGCCCCCGCCTCGCCGATGGCAAACGTCGCGACCGGCACGCCCTTGGGCATCTGGACGATCGAATGCAGCGAATCGACGCCCTTCAGGTATTTGCTCGATACCGGCACGCCCAGCACCGGCACCGTGGTTTTAGCGGCGAGCATGCCCGGCAAATGCGCCGCGCCGCCTGCCCCTGCGATGATCGCCGCCAGTCCGCGCGAACGTGCGCTTTCGGCGTAGGCGAACATCTCGTCGGGCATGCGATGCGCTGACACGACCTTGGCCTCGTACGGCACGCCGAAGTCCTGCAGGATCGCGACGGCATTTTTCATCACGTCCCAGTCGGAACTGGAACCCATCAACACCCCGATCAACGGTGCGTCGTGCGTGTGGGCCTGGACTTCGCTCATCGTGCTGCTTTCCTGTGGTTTGGGTCTGTTCGTTCGAGGCAAGAAGCGTGACTTTACGCCAGCGACTGGCCGGTCAGGCGCTGCAACGCCTCTTCATACTTCTCGGCTGTCTTCGCGATGACATCGTCAGGCAGTTTCGGCGCCGGCGGCGTCTTGCCCCACGATTGCATTTCGAGCCAGTCGCGCACGAATTGTTTATCGAACGATGGCGGGTTCGTACCCACCTGGTAACCGTCCGCCGGCCAGAAGCGCGACGAGTCCGCCGTCAGCACTTCGTCCATCAGGAACAGTTCGCCGCGGTTGTCGAGCCCGAATTCGAACTTCGTATCCGCGATGATGATCCCGCGCGTCGCCGCGTATTCGGCCGCTTCCTTGTACAGCTTGATGGAAATATCACGGATGGTCGCCGACAATTCCGTGCCGATACGGCGTTCCATGTCGTCGTATGTGATGTTTTCGTCGTGATGGCCCATTTCGGCCTTCGCTGCCGGCGTGAAAATCGGCTCGGGCAGCTTTTCAGCGTTCTGCAGGCCTGGCGGCAATTCCACGCCGCATACCGAACCCGTCGCCTGATAGTCCTTCCAGCCGCTACCGGCCAGGTAACCGCGCACCACCGCTTCCACCAGGATCGGCTCGAGGCGCTTGACCACGACCGCGCGGCCAGCGACTTGCGGCGCTTCGTCGGCGGAAACGACGGTCGCCGGATCGATGCCCGTATTGTGGTTCGGCACGATGTGCTTGAGTTTCTCGAACCAGAAATCGGCCATTTGATTCAGCACGCGGCCCTTGTTCGGGATCGGCTCGCCCATGATCACGTCGAACGCGGACAGCCGGTCGGTCGTCACGATCAGGAGCTTGTCGGTGCCGACGGCGTAATTGTCGCGGACCTTGCCGCGCCCGAGCAGGGGCACCGATTTCAGCGTGGATTCGTACAGCGGGGAATGTTGGGTGGACATGTCATCTACCGGAAAAGTGCTGCAACGTCGGGCTAGGAAAGAATGATCAGGAGACAAACGAAAAAACCAACACGCCGTTCCCCGGGAATTGCGGGAACGGCGGGTTGTATTGATTCTGTTCGTGGCCGATTCAGCGTCATTGTAAACGCGTCCGGCGGTTGTCTCGAATTTACTCGGGACGAACCGCCGTAAACCTTGCTTACTTCGCTTTCACTTGACGATCTGAGCCAGTTCGCCGGACTAGTACTTTTCGGCGATTTTATCGAGCGGAATTGGTTTGATCTTGCCTGCCTGGCCTTCGCAGCCGAATTGCACGTAGCGTTCGAGGCAGATTTTCTTCGCGGCTTCGCGCGCCGGCTTCAGGTAATCGCGTGGATCGAATTTCGACGGATTCTCGCCGAAAGAGCGGCGGATCGCGCCTGTGATGGCGAGACGCAAGTCGGTATCGATATTCACCTTCCTCACGCCGTGACGAATCCCTTCCTGGCACTATTAGCCACTATCCGTGGCGGGACTTCATTTCACAGGTTATGCGCTGGCGCTCGGAACAGTGTTCGTTGCGGTCAGGGTCATTGCCGGGTTGTTGCTGTTCGAGCTTGCTCGCGTTCCGTTCTGACTGATCTTTTTCGCACTATTAGCCACTGTCCGTGGCGGGACTTCATTTCACAGGTTATGCGCTGGCGCTCGGAACAGTGTTCGTTGCGGTCAGGGTCATTGCCGGGTTGTTGCTGTTCGAGCTTGCTCGCGTTCCGTTCTAACTGATCTTTTTCGCACTATTAGCCACTGTCCGTGGCGGGACTTCATTTCTTTTTCCAACGGCGAAAAAGAAACGAAGCAAAGAAAACGCCTCCCAACCGCTAATTCTTAAGTGTCCCGAGCGTGCGCGTACAACTGTTTGGTACTTCAGAAGAACGCTCGACGCCGGAATCAAGAACACTTGAACCCCTCCCCCTCCGAACACAGATACCCACACGCTTCGCCACCAGTAACTGTGGCAGTCAATACGGAAACCTGCGCGACGCATAACAACGGTTTAGCCCATTGCGAGCCCGTAACGGTTCTACAACATCTTCGCTTGCCTGAGACTTTGCCACCAGCACAGCCGCCCCTTGCGTTTGGGCGCGAGCGCGCGCAGCGGGGAGGCCTAATTAGCGGATTCCCACACTGGTGGCGAAGCGTGTGGGTTGCCGTTGACGGAGGGGGAGGGTTTCAAGTGTTCTTGATTGCGGCGTCGAGCGTTCTTGTGAAGTACCAAACAGTTGTCACTGCACGCTCGGGACACTTAAGAATTAGCGGTTGGGAGGCGTTTTCTTTGCTTCGTTTCTTTTTCGCCGTTTGGAAAAAGAAATGAAGTGCCGCCACGCACAGTGGCTAATAGTGCTAAAGAGATCAGCTAGAACTTAACCCGCGGTAGCCTAAAAAGCAGCAACCCAGCAAAGACCCCCAACCACTAAGAACCAAAACCCCTCCCCCAAGCGCCAGCGCCCTTAAAACGGATCCCCCACCCTCACAATCTTCATCGCGTTAGTCCCGCCGGCTTGCCCCATCGGCTCCCCGACAGTCAACACCACCATATCCCCACGCGCCGCGTACCCCTTCGAAACAACAACCTCAAGCGCCTGCTGAAGCGCAACATCGCGATCGGTGTTCGTATCCAGGTGCAACGAAGTAACATTCCGATAAAGCGCCATAGTGCGCTCACTACCAATTCGCGGCGTCAAGGCAAAAATCGGCACATGCGACCAATGCCGCGACATCCACAGCGCCGTCGCGCCCGACTCCGTCAACGCAACAATCGCCTTCGCCCCAAGGTGATACGCCGTGAACAACGCACCCATCGCAATCGACTGGTCGATGCGCGTGAACGTCCGGTCCAGGAAATCCTTGTCCAGTTCGCTCTGCTCCGATTTCTCGGCCTCAAGGCAAATCGCCGCCATCGTCTCGATGGTCGTCACCGGATATTTCCCCGCCGCCGTCTCAGCCGACAACATCACGGCGTCCGTCCCATCCAGCACGGCATTCGCCACGTCCGATACCTCCGCGCGCGTCGGAACCGGCGCGTGGATCATCGATTCCATCATCTGCGTGGCGGTGATCACGAACTTGTTCGACTCACGCGCCATCCGGATCATGCGTTTCTGCAATGCCGGAACCGCCGCGTTGCCCACTTCCACAGCCAGGTCGCCACGGGCAACCATGATGCCGTCGGAAGCATCGAGAATGCCCTGCAGCGCCGGAATGGCTTCCGCACGCTCGATCTTCGCAATCATCTTCGGCTTGATGCCGTAAGGCGCGCCCGCAATGTTCGCGAGTTGCCGCGCCATTTCCATGTCCGTGGCGTTCTTCGGAAACGATACCGCCACGAAGTCGGCGCCGAGCGACATGGCCGTCTTGATGTCCTCCATGTCCTTCTCGGTCAGCGCCGGCGCGGTCAGCCCGCCGCCCTGCCGGTTGATGCCCTTGTTGTTGGAGAGATCACCGCCCACTTTCACGGTCGTGTGAATCTCTTCACCAATCACGCGCACCACGTCGAGCACGATCAGGCCGTCGTTGAGCAACAGCACGTCGCCGCTGCGCAGGTCGCGCGGCAGATCCGGATAGTCGAGGCCGACGCGTTCGTCGTTGCCGAGTTCACAGCGTGCATCGAGGATGAACGGGTTGCCGGCAATCAACGTGACCTTGCCATTCTCGAACTTGCCCACGCGGATCTTCGGGCCCTGCAGGTCGGCCATCAGCGCAACCTCGCGGCCGCATTGCTTGGCGGCGTCGCGGACGTATTGCGCACGCTGACGATGGTCGTCGGCGGTGCCGTGGGAAAAGTTGAAACGAACCACGTCGAGACCGGCCTGGATCATTTGCAACAGGATCTCAGGGGAGCTGGAAGCCGGGCCGATGGTGGCGACAATCTTTGTAGCGCGATGCATGGAATTCCTCGTCTGGGTGGTATCGCCTGAAACAGCGCTGCGAGTACGGTGTGCTGACGGGGATTCAGTTGTCTCCGCCTGCGGACGCGCGCCGGATCGTGCCGGCGTCGCTTTGTGATGGCTGTTCGATAACGCTCCGGGGCCAGGTATCAGCGACGCTGCACTCGCGCCGCCGATCATGACCGCCGTTTCCTTCTTCAACTTGCCGCTACGCCGGGCGGGAACGCGGGCCGGGCGCTTCGGCTTTGCATCGTCTTCAATGCCTTGATCGCTTTCGGCTGCAGATGAAAGCGCGTCCGGCGTGGACGCAGTAGACGTAGCAACCGCCTCGACCGCGCGGGCATGGCGCGCTTCTTCGCCCACGCTGCCCTCCACGTCCTCGACCATCTTCTCCGCCAGCTCTTCCACGGCCAATACAGACCGCTCGTTATCCGACTCCGACGTGGCTTTTGTCATGGGATCAGGCCCGCGATTCGAGCACTTCTACCGCCGGCAACGTCTTGCCTTCCAGGAACTCGAGGAACGCGCCGCCGCCCGTCGAGATGTAGGAAATCTTGTCGTGGATGCCGTATTTCTGGATGGCCGCGAGCGTGTCGCCGCCGCCTGCAATCGAGAACGCCGACGAGTTCGCGATGGCGTCCGCCAGCGTCTTCGTGCCGTTGCCGAACTGGTCGAATTCGAACACGCCGACCGGACCGTTCCATACGATCGTGCCGGCCTTTTCCAGTTGCGCGGCGAGCGCCTTGGCGGTGTCCGGACCGATATCGAGGATCAGGTCGTCGTCCTGGACCTGGTCGACGGCCTTCGTTTCGGCCTTCGCGGTCGCGGCGAATTCCTTCGCGGTCACGACGTCGCTAGGAATGGGCACCGATGCCCCACGCGCACGCGCTTCGCTGATGATGGTCCTGGCTTCATCGACGAGATCCTTTTCCGCCAGCGACTTGCCGATATTCAGGCCGGAAGCCAGCATGAACGTGTTGGCAATGCCGCCGCCCACGATCAACTGGTCCACTTTCTCGGCCAGCGACTTGAGGATGGTGAGTTTCGTCGATACCTTCGATCCCGCCACGATCGCGACCAGCGGACGCTTCGGCTCGCCGAGCGCCTTGCCCAATGCGTCGAGTTCAGCCGCGAGCAGCGGACCCGCGCACGCCACGGGCGCGTATTTCGCAATTCCGTGCGTGGTCGCTTCAGCCCGGTGCGCCGTGCCGAATGCGTCATTCACGTAGATGTCGCAAAGTTTGGCGAGCTTCTGTGACAGCGCGTCGTCGTTCTTCTTCTCACCCTTGTTGCAGCGGCAGTTCTCGAGCAGCACGACCTGACCCGGCTGGACCTGGACACCATCGACCCAGTCGGCCACCAGCGGCACGTCGCGGCCGAGCAATTCACCAAGACGCCTGGCCACCGGTGCGAGCGAATCCTCGGGCTTGAACTGGCCTTCGGTCGGACGGCCAAGGTGGGACGTGACCATGACGGCCGCGCCCGCGGCAAGCGCCTGCTGAATGGCCGACATCGACAAGACCCTTCTTGTCGGCGTCGCGAATCACCGGGACCATCAAGCCGTTCGGGGTATCGGCGGCGA
>NZ_JBSIPA010000325.1:0-7628 GCF_053574605.1 Caballeronia sp. M23-90
GCCAATCCCAACAATCCGACGACACAACAATCAGGCCGTGACGTCCTGCTCGGATGGCACGACCAACTGTCGGCACGCGGCGGTACGCTGATCATCGATGAAGCCTTCGCCGATGCATACAACGACGGCTCAAGGTGTTCAACACGGTCGGCCGCCCGCTGGGACTAACGGCCGTCACACTGGATGAGCCCTGGAGCCAGCGAGATCTGATCGTCGTCGTGCGCGACGTCGGCGCGTTGTCTCCCGTCAGCAAAATGCTCTTCGATCACCTGCTTTCGGTCGAGCATCGCGAACAGAATCCGGCTTGAGCGTTCGCCGTTCGCGAACGGTCGTTGGTGAATTGAGGTTGGACGCGGGGCGCGGCGCGCTCCTAAGCTGTCTTCAGACTGGACATTTCTGGAGACATGCATCATGGCCGGACCGCTTGCAGGCATTCGCGTAATCGAGATCGGCACGCTCATCGCAGCGCCGTTCGCCGCCCGGCTGATGGGAGAGTTCGGCGCCGACGTGATCAAGATCGAAGCGCCCGACAATGGCGACCCGCTTCGCAAATGGCGAAAGCTGCACGAGGGCACGTCACTCTGGTGGTATCTGCAATCGCGCAACAAGAAGTCGGTGTGCGTAAATCTCAAGTCGCCGGACGGTGTGGATGTCGTCAAGCGCCTTGTTGCGGACGCCGATGTCATCATCGAGAACCTGCGTCCCGGCGCGCTCGAAAAACTCGGCCTCGGCTGGGACGTCCTGCACGAAATCAACCCCAGGCTCACGATGGTGCGCATCTCCGGATACGGCCAGTCCGGGCCGTATCGCGACCGTCCGGGCTTTGGCGCGATCGGCGAGGCGATGGGCGGCATCCGCTACACGACCGGCGAAGTCAATGGTGCGCCTGCGCGCGTGGGCGTGAGTCTCGGCGATTCGCTCGCGTCGCTGCATGGCGTGATCGGCGCGCTGATGTCCATCCTGCGCGTGAAGACGGGGCAGGGCGACGGGCAAGTGGTGGATGTTTCGCTGGTCGAAAGCGTGTTCAACCTGATGGAAAGCCTGATCCCCGAATACGATCTGCTCGGCCATGTGCGTGAGCGCAGCGGCGGCGCGTTGCCGGGCATTGCGCCATCGAATACCTATCCGACCGAAGACAACGGTTATGTCGTCATTGCGGGCAACAGCGATCCGATTTTCAAGCGCCTGATGCACGTGATAGGCCGCGCCGATCTAGCCGATGACCCCGCGCTCGCCCGCAACGACGGTCGCGCCGCACAGAGCGAAACGCTGGATGCCGCCATCACCGCGTGGACCTCGCACCATTGCACGCAAGACGTGATCGCCGCGCTCGAAGCAGCGGAAGTACCTGCGGGCAGGATCTATTCCGTGGCGGATATCGTTGCGGACCCGCATTACCAGGCGCGTGACATGTTGCTCGATGCAGCGCTGCCCGGTGGGGTATCGGTGAAGATGCCAGGCATCGTACCCAAGCTCTCGGACACCCCAGGCGAAGTTCGCTGGCAGGGGCCTTCGCTTGGAGAACATACGGATTCCGTATTAAAAGATCTCGGCTTCGATTCGCAGGACGTTGCCCGCCTGCGCCGCGAAGGTGCGGTTCAATAGTCGCCGTCATCACCTTCATTACCTTCAATAACGATGACCGGACATAACAACCAGTCCGGCAGGAGACGATCATGAGCGTTCCAGGCGCCACGGCGACCGCAGTACACGAGCAAGACGAAACCGATTTCAAGGCGATCATCCGGAAGGTCGCGTGGCGGGTGATGCCGCTGATCATGATCTGCTATCTGTTCGCCTTTTTCGACCGCATCAACATCAGCTTCGCGAAATTCCAGTTGCAAAGCGACCTGGGTTTCTCGGACACCGCCTACGGCCTCGGCGCAAGCCTTTTCGTGATCGGCTATGTTTTGTTCGAAGTCCCAAGTAACCTGATGTTGTACAAAGTCGGCGCCCGCCGATGGATTGCGCGCATCATGATTTCCTGGGGTATTGCCACGAGCTTGATGGTGTTCGTGGGCAATGAATGGCAGTTCTATGGGCTGCGCTTCATCATCGGCGCGATGGAAGCGGGGTTCGCGCCCGGTGTGCTGTATTACCTCACGCTGTGGTTCCCGGCGAGTCATCGCGGACGCATCACTTCCTTGCTGTTCCTGGCCTCCGCGTTTTCGGGGCTGGTCGGCGCACCGCTCTCGGGCCTTGTGCTCGGCCACATGGATGGCGTGCTCGGGATTCGCGGCTGGCACTGGCTGTTCCTGCTCGGCGGCTTGCCGTGCATAGCACTCGGTGTGCTCGTGCTCAAGGTTTTGAAGGACCGCATTGAAGACGCGGGTTGGCTCGATCCCACCGAAAAGTCGATGCTCGCAAGCCGTATCGTGCGTCAGGCCCCGCACTCGGGCGCCGGGAAATCGCTCTGGGGCGCAATCACGACGCCGGGGTTCCTGACGCTCGGACTGGTCTACTTCCTGATTCAGGTGGCGTCCTACGGACTCAACTTCTGGGCGCCGCAACTGATTCGCAGCGCAGGCACACACAACCCGACGACGATCGGTCTGTTGACCGCCGTGCCTTACATCTGCGGCGCGATCTGCATGGTCGTCGTCGGCCGTCTTTCCGATGCGTCCGGCGAGCGCCGCAAGTTCGTCTCCGGATTGTTGCTGATGGCGGCAATCGGGTTTTTCGCCGCAGGCATCTTCGACAAACAGACAGGCTTGCTCATCATTTCACTGGGCGTGATGGGCGGCGGCGTGGTCGCATCGATCCCCGCATTCTGGGCCTTGCCGCCCAAACTGCTGACGGGTGCCGGAGCGGCAGGGGGCATAGCGCTGATCAACACGCTCGGGCAGCTCGGCGGCATCGTGAGCCCGGTCATGGTCGGGCGGGTCCGCGACCTGACGGGCAGCACGACGCCAGCGTTGTATGCAATCGGGGCAATGAGCCTGGTTTGCGCCGCGATTCTGCTTTTCGGCCTGCCGGCAACGCTGCGGCAGAAAGATCAGCCGGAGGCGCGGGTTTCTACCTGATTGCAGTCCAGCTTAAAAAGCGCTGTTTCAAGAATATTTGAAACGGTGCTTTATGCTTGTGGATTAACAATTCGGCCACTTATACCGCTTTGAATACCGCTTTGAACTCCGGACTCATGAAAACGGGAAAATCGTCCGGAGAGTTCATCCATCGCTTTAAATACTGTCGGGACATATCCGCGCGGCAAGCATCCCCGGAATCGGCGCTTACTCCGATTTGCCTTGCCCAAAACACCAATTCGGCGCATTCTTAATCGTTCCGATGCCGATGACCGCCTGTTTTCTCTATCGGTTCATCAGGTGTTTTCCACGGCGGTCAGCGCAGTGTGTTCAGCGAGTGCGTCATGACCATCCATATCAGCGAATATCGCGGCTTTGCACTGCGTGCTTATTCGCAGCAGATTTTCCCGCCCCACGGCGATCCGTTCGCAAAAGGCCCGAAGCGATTTTCCGCAATCGTCCAGATCGATTCGGTTCCCACCGACACTGCGACCTCGAAGCGATATTCGCCGGGTCTCAAGGGCACGGAGCCGGCGAGCGCGGACGCGGCGATTGAACTGGCGATGCAGTACGGCCGGGACATCATCGACGGAAAGGTGCAGGCAGGCGCGCTCTACAACGCGCGCAGCGGGCGCTTTTCGCATTCGGTAAGGCGCTTCAGGCCGGCTACGCCGGCTGTTGCGGCAGCGCCTGTGCCGCTGAAGACAGGCAATGACGGCGCAATGAACGACGGCACATGAACTGGGCTGAGAGCCAGGCAGCAATACCGCGTGACGGAATCTCGGGACCTCGCGCACAACCGAAAGAGCATGATCATGAATGACACAGTACGAAGCTACCGCGGCCTTGAAATCTACCCGCTGATCTACCCCCACAAGCCGCGTGGCGCTGACGGTTCGCGGCATTACGACTCAGGATTCGACGCCGCCGTGAAAATCTCGCGGCGCGGTATCGATGACAGCACCACGACCAGCCGGGTCTATCGCGTGCCGGGCGAAAGCCCTTTCACCGGTTCGGGCGAAGCGCGCCTCGCGTCGATGCGCTACGCCGAGCAACTGATCGACGGCAGCGTAGCGGGCGAATCCATCTCCGATCTATGAGTTACTCATCCTCACTCGACCTTCCTCGCGCCGTGTCCTCACTCGACAAACCTGCCGTGCGGAGCAATTACAACGTGGCGGTATCGTCCCGGCGCGCGACGGGCGGCACCATGCCCACGTTGCGCGTGACGCGCCTATCCGACAAGCGTGTGATCTATCCGTTCGTGGGCTGTGCGGACATGCCGCTTTTCCCCGATGCACAGACCGCCCGCGACTACGCCGAGCAGTACGGCGCAAGCCTCGTTGCGGGCGATATTGCCGTGCCGGAGTGATGTGCGCAGGGGCGGCGGGGCGAATACGGGGCGAATAGTCACATTGCGTGACTAAGCTCAGTCCGAAATAGCTTGACACGGCTCCTCAGCGGACGTAATCTGAGGGTCGAAGTATTTCAAGAAGTTCGATTGCTGTTCATCATTCTCCGTTGTCATCTCCGCGGTATTTGTTGTCCTCTCACTTCCTTGAAACTTCTCTCGCCTCATTCAGAGGTTGCATCATCTTTATATTTTCAAGGATTTAATATGGATACCGGTATCGTCAAGTGGTTCAACGACAGCAAGGGCTTCGGCTTCATTACGCCTGACGCAGGCGGCGACGACCTCTTCGCCCACTTTTCGGAAATTCGCAGCGAAGGCTTCAAGACCCTCGCCGAAAACCAGAAGGTTAGCTTCGAAACGAAGCAAGGCCCGAAGGGTCTGCAAGCTTCGAACATTACCCCGCTGTAATTGACGGTGTAATTTGTTTCAGCGTGTGAATTGGTTCGCACCGGTTCACACGTGTATCAAGCGTTTCGCGGAGCTTTGGCTCCCGGTTGCGGCAGCCGTATCAACCAGGTGATCTTTGAGTTATCAGGTTCCACGGCGCCGCTGCCATCAGCATTGCACCTGTCTGCCTCTGCTTGCATGTGTTGCACCTCCACTTTAGTCCGCTGTCGCATTAGTCCTCTGCCGCTTTAGTCCCCTGCAATCTCCTGCAACACTCCGCTGCTACATCGCGATCGAGCTGCGAACGTTTTGAGTTCGTCGCCGCGTTGTACCTCGGGCTGCTTTCTGCTGTATTTCTGCTGCTCCTCTGCGAATTCATGGCCTCGTGCCAGCAACGACGCGTCCTTGCACAAGCTTTTGTGGGACGGCGTTCATTCGTGTGTATCACCCATGCATAACTCAAACCATAACTCTAAAATTTCGCAGTATCACGGCTACAAAGTCATAGCTTTCGCACATCGTCTGCCGGACGGATTGTTCGCGTCCAATTTGCTGCTTGAACGTAACAGCGGCACAGGCAAAGGCAATCGCTATCAGTTTCATGCCCTTGACTACTTCAAGGACGAAGCGCAGGCAATCGGCCACTCCCGCAAGTGGGCCCGCAACTGGGTCGACGATCGCGGCTGATTTCAGCCGGTCGTGAAAATCCCTGACTGACGCGCGCAATAGCGCGGTCAACATCAACAAGGCGCACCTCGGGTGCGCCTTTGTCGTATGCGTCGGCAAAAAATCCCTCAGGAACACGGGCGCTGCGAAATTCAGTAAAAGATCTGCATGTTTTTCCTCAAGCAATTTTTCTGGCGGTCGATAAACACATTGCCTGGATCGACAAATGTGCGACGGAGCATCACGAAAAAAGTTTATCGCGTTCGAGGGGTGAGAGCCTCGCCGTCTTAAAGCACTTTGCGACAGGCATGGGCCGCGGGCAGGACCATCGTTAAAACCGGTCCGCCCGCGCCGCACTCGATCCGCTGGCGGTTCTTTGGGGGCAAAGGCCGCAGCGGCAACTCAGCCGTTATGCCCGTGAGGGCAGGAGTCGCCACATGAATCTCAAAGACGTGTCCATCAAGAGCAAGCTCATCGGAGGATTCGGTGTGCTCGCCGTCATCGTGCTGGGCGTTTCGGTGATGTCGCTGCACGCTTTAAGCGCCTCGACCGACGGCTTCTCCAGCTATGTGCATGGCCCGAATGCCCGCGCCGATGTCGCCACGCAAGTGCGCACGGCCGTGGATCGCCGGGCAATCGCCGCGCGCAATCTCGTGCTCGTCACGAAACCATCGGACCTCGAGATCGAAAAAGCCGAAGTGATTCAGGCCTCGGAAGATGTGCAGACGAAGCTCAAGCTCCTGAAAACCATGGTCGCAACCGGGCCTGACAGCAGCGACACTGCCCGCAGCCTCGTGAGCGAGGTGGATCGTGTGGAATCGCTCTACGGGCCGGTCGCGAATGACATCGTGGCGTTGGCGCTGAGCGGCAAGCACGACGAGGCCATCGTGAAGATGGACAACGAATGCCGGCCCTTGCTGGCCGCGCTCGTCAGGGCCACGAACGCTTACGCGGAATACACGCGTGGGCGTCAGGAGCAGATGGTGCGCGAGTCAGACGAGCAATACCAGACGCAGCGCAACTGGATGGTCGCGCTTTGCGTCGCCGCGCTTGCGTTGGCAGCCGCCGCGGGCGTGTTCATTACGCGCTCGATCACCGTCCCGATCCGCCGTGCAGTCGATGTCGCCAGCACCGTCGCGCGCGGTGACTTGCGCAGCCGCATCGTGGTGATGCAGAAGGACGAAACCGGCCAGTTGCTCGGCGCGCTCGCCGATATGAACGCGCGCCTGATCGAAACCGTGAGCCGCGTGCGTGAAAGCAGCGGAAGCATTGCCAACGCTTCCACCGAGATTGCCACCGGCAATACCGACCTCAGTCAACGGACGGAGGAACAGGCGGCGTCGCTGGAGGAAACGGCGGCGAGCATGGAAGAGCTGACATCGACGGTGAAGCAGAACACGGAGAACGCGCAGCAGGCAAGCGCTCTGGCATCGAGTGCATCGAATGTCGCAGAGCGTGGCAGCAAGGTCGTGAGCCAGGTGGTCGACACCATGCACGGCATCAGCGCGAGCTCGGCGAAGATTGCGGAAATCACCGGGATGATCGAAGGTATCGCGTTCCAGACGAACATTTTGGCGCTGAACGCGGCCGTGGAAGCGGCGCGGGCGGGCGAGCAGGGACGCGGGTTTGCCGTTGTGGCGAGCGAGGTGCGCAGCCTGGCGCAACGGTCATCGAGCGCGGCCAAGGAGATCAAGGAGCTGATCGCCAACTCGGTGCAGCAGGTCCAGAGCGGATCGGTGCTTGCCGGGCAGGCCGGCGAGACGATGGCCGAAGTCACGCAGGCGGTGGCGCGCGTGACGGACATCATGGAGGAGATCGCGGCGGCATCGATCGAGCAGGGGCGCGGTATCGAACAGGTGAATCAGGCGATCACACAGATGGACGAAGTCACGCAGCAGAACGCGGCGCTGGTGGAGGAAGCCGCGGCGGCATCGCATTCGCTGCAGGAACAGGGGCGCCAGTTGATGGATGCGGTTGCGTTTTTCCAGATGGAGGGTTCTGCGGCGTCGAGCGAGCAGGGGCGCGGTATCGAACAGGTGAATCAGGCGATCACACAGATGGACGAAGTCACGCAGCAGAACGCGGCGCTGGTGGAGGAAGCCGCGGCGGCATCGCATTCGCTGCAGGAACAGGGGCGC
>NZ_JBSIPA010000326.1:0-7626 GCF_053574605.1 Caballeronia sp. M23-90
GATCGCGTGGCACAATGCGTTCTTCGCATGCCGCCCGCCCTCATGACTCCACTCTCCGAACTTGCCCAGGGCCAGCAGTTTCCGGCTGGCGCGCTCTACATCGTCGCGACGCCTATTGGCAATGTCGATCTCGCCGCCGCGGCACACGAAGTTGCGCGTGACAAAGCGCAGCCGCTGACGCTGCAAATACTCCAGCGCGCGCTCCTCGAACGCGCTTCCGATCGTTTTCGACACCCCGTTCCCCAAAAAGTTGTATCGGATCGCGTGGCACAATGCGTTCTTCGCATGCCGCCCGCCCTCATGACTCCACTCTCCGAACTTGCCCAGGGCCAGCAGTTTCCGGCTGGCGCGCTCTACATCGTCGCGACGCCTATTGGCAATGTCGCGGACATCACGGTGCGCGCGCTGCACGTGCTCGGCCTGGCCGACCGGGTGGCCGCCGAGGACACGCGCAACACGTCGCAACTGCTCTCGCGCTATGGCATTTCGAAGCCGACCATAGCGGTACACGAGCACAACGAGCGCAGCGCCGCCGAACACGTGATCGCGCATCTGCGTAATGGCGAACGTATTGCATGTGTCTCCGATGCCGGCACGCCCGGCATATCGGACCCAGGCGCAAAACTCGTCGATGCCGTGCGCGAAGCCGGCTTTCCCGTCATCCCGTTGCCAGGCGCAAGCGCGCTCACGACCGCGTTGAGCGTGGCGGGCGCGTGGGTTCACACCTTCTCGTTCATCGGCTTTCTTGCGACCAAGACCAAGCAGCGCGACACGCAACTGCACTCGTTGCTCACGCATGTACCCGCGCTCGTCTTCTACGAAGCACCGCATCGGATAGTGGAGACGGTGCAGGCGCTTGAACGCGCGTTCGGCGGCGATCGGAAACTGCTGATTGCCCGTGAGCTGACCAAGTTACATGAGAGCATTCACCAATGCACCCTGGCCGAAGGGCCAACGTGGTTAGCCGCCGATGCCAACCGGCAACGCGGTGAATTTGTACTGGTGGTGGAAGGGGCGCCGCAGCAGGAAGCCGCCGATGACGCGCACGACGCGTTGCTCGAGACCTTGCTGCAAGAATTATCGGTCAGCAGTGCGGCGCGGCTCGCGGCCACGTTGACGGGTGCATCGCGCAACGCGTTGTACACGCGCGCGCTTGCGATGGACAAAGCGCGCAGCGGTGATCAGGACGCGGAGGAATCGTCCGTCGAATAGAAAACGGGCCGTTGCAATAACGGCCCGCTTGTTTGTGATGCTCGGCAAATCAAGCCGATCAGTCAGTCGAAGAGAGCGACGCGAGCGATTGCTCCCGCGCCAGTCGCGCTTCTTGCTGCGTCAGCCCTTCGATCTTCACTTTTCCAATGCCTGCGCCACGCATACCCAGCGCAGCGGCCGCCGCATAGGACAGATCGATTACACGGTTTCCGACGTACGGGCCGCGATCGTTGATCTTGACGACCACCGACTTGTTATTGCTTTGGTTGGTCACGCGAACCCACGAAGCCAGTGGCAACGTGCGGTGCGCCGCGGTCATGGCGTGCATGTCGTAACGCTCGCCGCTGGCAGTCTTGCGGCCATGAAAACCACGGCCATACCAGGATGCGCGGCCCTGCTGCTCGAAGTCGCCGACATTCGGACCGGCGGTGATCGGCTCTGCATTGGCAAGCGAGGACGCATCGGCCGAATGATCGGTAGACGATGGAATCGAGTTCAGCCGGGAATCGTAAGCCAGCGGTGTTGCGGCGTGAGGGGAACTGGACTTCGGTGCTGCAGCGTTCTTCGTGACCTGCGTTCCGGTGTTCTGGATGCCGGCCTGATCGCCACCGCTCGGTGGCATTGCGCAACCCGTGAGGATTGCTGCGACAAAAAGACTCCCGAAATGCCGAGTGAGTCGTACATTCATAGACGTGTAATCAACGGTTCGAGCCGCCTGTTCCGTCTGCTATTTCTCAGACGGTATTAGACAACTCAAGGCTTTCCGCGCGACAGCAGACGTCGCTCGAGAATTCGAACGACGCGCATATCCACGGGAACGGCGTACCTCGCCGCACAAGCCCGGTTAGTTTTCACGTCTGGCGCAACCTGTCCCCGGCAGCCTGACCAGACCCCACATGCCGCCATCGAACGTGGCAAACACGTTCTTGCGCGATAAACAGCACAGGAACGGCGGCGTAGGCCCCATCCAGCGTTACGGCAGCTAAGGCCGTGAGCGGGTGCTTCGCACCCGGCTGGACAAGACGTGCACATCGATCGGAATCGATGCTTGATTGCGATTTCAAAGCGATTTGCTTCGAACTGCGTACTTGATGGCAATTGTAGAAAGCGCTGATGGCGCTCCCAACCTGCCCATTGATGGCATGCTCAAACCATGCACAAGTGGAACGATTATACCCAAAAGCTCCAGCCGACCCTCCATTCAAGCACAATTTGTTACTCATTCTCTCTGGGAGCGTAAAAATTGCGGATTTTTCCTAATTGTTGCGCCCGCGTTAGATCGATCGGCCAACGCTGCATGCGTAGCCGCAGCCATTGTTTACGCCCGCTACAATGAACGTTTTACATGCTGGTTGCTATCCATGAAGGTCACCCTGATTCCTGTGACACCCTTTCAGCAGAACTGCTCCATCGTTATGTGCGAGGCAACCGGGCGCGCAGCAATCGTAGATCCGGGCGGGGATGTCGATCGGATCATTGAAGCGGTCGCCGAACTCGACGTAACCATTGATAAAGTGCTGCTTACCCACGGTCACCTCGATCATTGTGGCGGCGCCAAGGCAATCGCCGATCACTACGGCGTCGTGATCCACGGCCCTCACAAGGAAGACGCTTTCTGGATCGACCAATTGCCCGAGCAGAGCAAGCGCTTCGGCTTTGGCGAAGCCCAGGTGTTCACGCCCGAGAGGTGGCTGGAAGAAGGCGATACTGTTCAGTTCGGCGAAGAAATCATGGAGGTCTATCACTGCCCGGGGCATACGCCCGGCCATGTGGTGTTCTTCAGCCGCGAAAACCGGCTTGCGCTGGTAGGTGACGTCCTGTTCGCGGGCTCGATCGGACGAACCGATTTCCCGCGCGGTAACCACGCCGACCTCGTGCGCTCCGTACAAGAAAAACTCTGGCCTCTCGGCGACGACGTCACGTTCGTGCCGGGACATGGTCCCACTTCAACGCTAGGCCACGAACGCCGGACCAATCCCTACGTCGGCGACAGGAAAACTGCATGAGCACCGCCATCCCTGAAATCTATGTCAGCACGGATGTCGAAGCCGACGGCCCGATTCCGGGTCCTCATTCGATGCTCAGTTTTGCATCGGCGGCTTATACGGAGAACAAGGAATTGGTTGCTACGTTCTCGGCAAATCTCGAAACGCTCGAGGGCGCTACGCCTCACCCAGTCCAGGCCGCGTGGTGGAAGACGCAGCCCGAAGCGTGGGCTGCGTGCCGGACGGATCTGCAGCAACCACTCGCCGCAATGCAGGCTTACGTCAAGTGGGTCGAGGCGTTGCCCGGCAAGCCCGTGTTCGTGGCGTACCCGGCGGGTTTCGACTTCACCTATATGTTCTGGTACATGATGCGTTTCGCCGGAAGCTGCCCGTTTTCGTGGTCGGCGCTGGATATCAAGACACTCGCTTTTGCGCTCACCGACCTCCCCTACCGGAAGGCCATCAAGCCGCGCTTGCCCAAACACTGGTTCGACGAACATCCGCATACTCATGTGGCGCTGGACGACGCCATCGAACAGGGCGCGCTCTTCTGCAACATGCTGGCCGAGTTGCGCGCTCAACGCGCCAGGCTGGCATCGCTCAAAACCGCCAGCGAAACGACCGGCGGCAACGGCGACGAAGCACAAAACGCGCAGTCTGGGCAATGAGTTAGGGAATATTGCTCACGACAGGCGTTTGACATTGCGCATCCTTTCTGCCACCTCTACTATTGGAGTTGGTAACGGCCGAAAGGAGGCGCAGTTGACTCTCGATACGTTCTCACAAAAAATCCTGCGACTCCTGCAGCTCGATGCCCGGCGTTCGGTCCAAGAAATTTCCGATCAAGTGGGGCTCTCCAGCACCCCTTGCTGGCGGCGCATCAAGGATATGGAGCAATCAGGTGTGATTCAGCGCTACACGGCGCTGCTCGATCGCGAGAAACTCGGTCTGCATGTTTGCGCG
This sequence comes from Caballeronia sp. M23-90, assembly GCF_053574605.1. Taxonomy (NCBI): domain Bacteria; kingdom Pseudomonadati; phylum Pseudomonadota; class Betaproteobacteria; order Burkholderiales; family Burkholderiaceae; genus Caballeronia; species Caballeronia sp. M23-90. The sequence goes on from NZ_JBSIPA010000326.1 coordinate 4,161, forward strand.
CTCGCGCATATCCACCTCACTCGACATACGGAGGGCGGCGTCGAGCAATTCGAACGCGAGATCATCACGTGTCCTGAAGTCACCGAGTGCTACAGCACCACAGGCGAAGCCGATTACATTTTGAAAATCGTCGCGCCCGATATCAAGTCGTACGACGCATTTCTGCATGACCGCATTTTCAAGATCCCGGCGGTAGCGCAGGTTCGGACCAGCGTAGTACTTCGTGAAATCAAGTTCGATACCCAATTACCGCTCTGATCACGCTGTAGTAACTCAGCCAAGCACCCGGCCGTCTTCGAGCGGCCGGGCTTGCGGCGACGACTCCGGCTGCACACTCCGGGCAAGTCGGATCTGTCGCACGCCAAGCTCTTTCCTGAGGGTATCGAAATCTATCTGTCTCAGCTTCCCGATCTGAGCATCGCTTGAATCGGAAGGAAGCAGCACATCGATTTCAAACCCGCTGCTCAGATAATGCAGGTTGAGTTGATCGAAGCTCATTCCCTGCGCACGCAGCAACCCACTCACAGCATCGCTCACCGCAGAGCGCGTTGGCAACCGCGCAGGCGGCGGGCTGATGTCGTCGTTTTCCGGGTCGACATGAATCAACGCGTCGACCACGCGCGTATTCGTGAGCAAGCGCGCTCGCGCCGATTCAGCGATGTAATGGCCCTCGGAAACCGAGATCAGCGGATCGACCAGAATATGCGCATCGACTTGAGCAAGGTCACCCATTTTTCGTGTGCGCAATTCATGGACGTCGCGCACGCCTGGCGTTTCCATTAACAAGGTTCGCAGTTTTTCGGATTCAGCCTGGTCGAGGGCACGATCGGACAAATCCTGCAAAGCGTCCCATCCGAAGGTCCAACCCATTCGGGCGACCATGAATCCCACGATTGCGGCGGCGATAGGATCGAGCAAGCGCCAGCCCGCCATGCTGCCGATAATCCCGATTCCCACCACTAATGACGACGCCGCGTCCGAACGTGCATGCCATGCATTTGCAATGAGCATGGCGGATCGGACACGTTCGGCCGCACGCAACATATAACGAAATAAAAGTTCCTTCGAAACAAGGACGATGACCGCAACCACGAGTGCACTCGCATGGACCTGCGGAATGTCTTGGAGATTCGTGATGCGCTCGCCGGCACGCCATAACATTCCGATGCCGACCGCAATTAACAATGCGCCGAGAAATAATGAAGCGACTGTTTCATAGCGGCTGTGCCCGTAATTATGGTCATCGTCCGGGGCCGCAGCACTTCGTTTGTTTGCCAGCAATACGACAAAATCGGACACAAGATCGGCCAACGAATGAACACCGTCGGCAATAAGCGCCTGGGAATGAGCAAATACGCCCACAACGATCTGCGCACTCATCAGAACGCAATTGAGCGCGATGCTGGTAAAGGTTGTTTTACGCGCGACCTCATGCTTCTCAGCGGTGCGCGCTGTTGATAGCGGCATTTCATTGCTCGGAGTGTTTGTACGAGCAATCTTACCAAGGCGAACGGGAAACGGGATCGCTAAACGACCATAAAAACCTTTTAAATCATCGATTTAAAAGAAACGCGACGCGTTCTCAGTCAGCCGCCCATATCATCCGGAAACAAAAAAGCCGCACTGCTTTGCAGGTGCGGCTTTTTTAATATGAAAAGACCTTACTTCTGGATCAGAAAATTGTCGCGTTCCTGACCGGCAATCCACTTTGGGGGCTTACCGCGGCCCGACCATGTGCTACCGCTATCCGGATCACGATATTTCGGCGCCACGCCAGCGCGCGGACGTGCTGCGTTTTTCAGATTCTTACCGCCGCGACCACCAGCCAGTTCGGCAAGCGTGATCCCGTAGTCGGTCATTTTCTGCTTGATTTCATTGAGAACTTCAGCGTATTCCCGCGACTTCGCTTCTTCAATCTGTCGCTCGAGATTTTCGCGCTGCGCGAGAAGTTCCTTGTAAGACGTCATGATGTTTTCCTTTGGTTTGCAGTGTACGAGTCAAGTGCCCGCTTGGGGTTATATTGTAAAGCCTCTCAATGGATCGCAGATTAACACAACCACGGCTTTATGCGTGTTTCAACACACTCGATCTAAATCAATTCAGCCGAACGGGTGTGGGTAACATTTGGTGCGATTCTTTAAATGGTCCGCACTTTCCATTCATCCAACTTACATCTTTGAATGAATGCGGAAAATCTTTCACAAAATGGGAATACTCTTAAAACGAGTCGCTTAAACCTTCCATCCGATGCGAGCTTGCGTTAGAAACCCTTCAGACAATGAGCGTTTCCTGTAATCAAGTGACATAACAGCACGCGTCTGCATAGGTTTGCGAGGTCTGGAGTTCAGACAATCACCTATGCCGTTCAATACAATCGATCAGCGCAGCATTCAATTCGGCTTGCGTGTCTTTCGGTTTATCAAAGGTGAAACGATTGCGCACGCCTGAGCTTCTTAGATCACAACCGTATTTGTCGACGCCGATTAGTTCAAGTTCCGGCGGCCGCAACGAACAATCGGAAAATAATTCCAGCAGTTGCAATTCATTCTCTTCGGATATTGCTTCAGATTCATCGAGGGCAGTTCCGTCCAGCCAGCCCATTGCGCCAAACCCGCCTATATAACGCATGCGTTCAACTGACATTACCCAGAAAGTGAAGTCGCCCAGTTCGAGATATCGGGCAGCATCAGGGTGATATCGAAGATAACGGCGCGACAGTTCAGACATGGATTCTGCCGGGGCTTGAGAAAAAGAACCGAGCATTGTCAGACGCTGGCCTTCGAGAACGGCATCGCTCGCTGAGTGGGCTATGAGAAAACCGGCTCGCGCGTCCGACTGAAGGTTTCGCGTGTGTTCGGCCAGATGACTGATCAAGACCATCGGCACGTGCGCTGATGTAGGTGCGAAGGGCAATGCCGTGGGATAGGGATAACCGTGCGGCTCGCGGGAATGTGTGGCGAGCGTGCCACTGGACGCCTGGTGCAACAGATGCAACGGCGCGTGCGACGGAATATTCAAGGCGAACCTCATCAGGAAGCCGAACCAGGATCTCGATGTGTTCAGACAAGCGTATCGACAACGCGTTCGATAGAATCGAAAGCTTCGTCGGGTAAATAATTGCATCAACGTTATTGAACCGGCCTTCAAAACGAAGATATAACGAGAGCGAGTTCCGTGTCTGAATCAGTTTCCAGCGCCCCCGCCACCAGCTCCGATACCGTACAAGCCGCGCACAGGAGGCTCCCGGCCAGGAAGCGTGAGCGCGCCCGGTACGCCACCATGGCCGTTTTCTTCATTGCGGGGATGTTGTACGCCTCGTGGGGCGTCCATGTTCCCACCTACCTTGTCAAAGTCCTCAGCTAAGCGGCTGACCAGGGATCAAGGAGTTGAATATGGATTTGAATAACCTCAAGCCGGCAGAAGGCGCGAAGCACGCAAAGCGTCGCGTCGGTCGCGGTATCGGTTC
>NZ_JBSIPA010000327.1:0-7626 GCF_053574605.1 Caballeronia sp. M23-90
TTTGGGTGCTTTCTCAGCGCCGCTCGGCATGAAGACGAATTCGTCGCTCGTGCGCCCCGATGATTTCGTGTCGGCTGCCTTCTTCGTTTCGTCCTTCTTGCTTGACACGGCGAATTTTCTCTCTATGGCGCGCTCTCGACCGCCTTGCGTTGTGGATGGTCCGGGTCCTGAAACACCCCCACGTGATCGATGTCCTCACGCGCCGGAATATTGCGCAGCGTGAACGCAGGGCCGACAAGATTCGGCGCGCCCGGCTCCGGCTTCACGAGCGGAGCGACGCCTTGCAGGAAGACATTGCGCAAGCCGCGCTTGAACAACTGCGTGGTGAGCGTCGCCGTGCTGACATGGCGCAACAGTTCCAGCGCTTCGGCGCTGACGGCGGTATCGGAGGAAGTCATTTAGTCAGTACTCGGAATAAAATTAATGAATCTCGGGTTCGTCGCGATCGGCGTTCGTGGAGGCGGTGGCCGTCGTGGATGCCGTCAGCGGTTCTTCGAGGAAGTCGAAGTCGCAACCCTTGTTCGCCTGCGTGACATGAAGCTGGTGCATCACGCCGAACCCGCGTTCGAATGGCCGCTTCGGCGCTTTCCATGCAGCCTTGCGTGCGGCGAGTTCTTCGTCGCTGACATCGAGATGAAGGCGCCGGCCGGGGACATCGAGTTCTATCATGTCGCCGTCCCGCACCAACGCAAGCGGACCGCCTACGAACGATTCAGGCGCCACATGCAGCACGCACGCGCCGTAACTCGTGCCGCTCATGCGTGCGTCGGAGATGCGGACCATGTCGCGCACGCCTTGTTTCAGGAGCTTTTGCGGTATCGGCAACTGGCCCCACTCCGGCATGCCCGGTGCGCCGACGGGTCCTGCGTGCTGCAGCACGATCACGGACGCGGCAGTGATGTCGAGGTCTTCGTTGTCGATGCGCGCCGCCATGTCCGCGTAATCCTTGAATACCACGGCCGGGCCACGCGCTTTCAGCAGATGCTGTTCCATTGCGGCGGGTTTGATCACGGCGCCATCGGGGGCGAGATTGCCGGTCAGCACCGCGAGGCCATCGCGTTCCACGACCGGGTTGTCGCGCTTGCGGATGACGTCGGTATCGAAGATCTCCGCGCCTTCTATGTTCTCCGCGAGCGTCGTGCCGCTCACCGTCATTTGCGAACCGTCGATCAGCTTTCCCAGCTCCACGAGCAGCGCGCGCAAACCGCCTGCGTAGAAGAAGTCTTCCATCAGGTACTTGCCCGCCGGACGCAGGTTGGCGAGCACGGGCGTGATGCGCGCGAGTTCATCGAAGCGCGCCGTCGTCAGGTCGATCCCCGCGCGGCGCGCCACCGCCACCAGATGGACGATCGCGTTGGTCGATCCCGACATGGACAGCACGGTGGTGACGGCGTTATCGAAGGATTTGGTGGTCAGGATGTCCGATGGCTTCTGGTCCGTCCAGACCATCTCCACGATCCGCTGGCCAGTGAGCGAAGCGAACTGCGCGTGGCGCGAGTCGACAGCGGGTATCGATGAAAACCCCGGCAGGATCAGGCCGAGCGCCTCGGTGGCGGTGGTCATGGTCGATGCCGTGCCCATCGTCATGCAATGGCCCGGCGAGCGTGCGATACCACTTTCGATGCCCTTCCATTCCTCTTCCGTGATTTTCCCGGCGCGAAGTTCGGCCCAGTATTTCCAGGTATCGGACCCGCTGCCGAGCGTCCGGCCGTTCCAGTTGCCGCGCAGCATTGGGCCGGCGGGCAAGAAGATGGTCGGCAAGTTCATGCTGATGGCACCCATCAGCAAGCCGGGCGTGGTCTTGTCGCAACCGCCCATCAGGACACAGCCGTCGAACTGATACGACTTCAGCAGTTCCTCGGTTTCCATCGCGAGGAAGTTGCGGTAAAGCATGGTGGTTGGTTTCTGGAACGGCTCGGCAAGCGTCATGACCGGCATTTCGACCGGGAAGCCGCCGGCTTGCCAGACGCCGCGCTTGACCTCTTCCACGCGCTGCTTGAAGTGCGTGTGGCACGAGTTGATTTCGCTCCACGTGTTCACTACCGCAATGACGGGTTTGCCCATGTAATCGGACGGGTGATAGCCCATTTGCGCGGTACGCGACCGATGCCCGAACGAGCGCAGGTCATTCACGCCATACCAACGAAAGCTTCGAAGTTCTTCTGGGGTTTTACGTTTTGGGGCCAAGCTTTTCTCCCAGGCCGGGTTGTATCGTGAACGGATGGTAACGCTATCATTTCAGTTCGTCCGTAGGGGGTTTTACGGACGAACTGGTCGATCAGCGAGTGCGGCGCCTACCCAATCCGCATTTGTTCGATGGTCGCATCGACCAGCGCGTCAGCGCTTTCCACGCCGTCGGCTGCGAGCGCGAGGCCGTTCAGGCGTCCATCGATAAGCAAGGTGGCGAGGCCGTGCACATAAGCCCAAGCGGCGGTCATGGCGACGGCGCGGGTGGCATCGAGTTTGGGCGGTGGCTGCGTCGCTTCCGGGGTGTCATCGGTGACATCGGATAAAGCCAGCGCCGATGCGCGCCGCGCCTCGACCAGCGATGGACGCGTGTTGTCGAGCATTTCCGCTCGCGACATGAGCCGGAACAAATCCGGGTTCGTCACCGCGAAACTCACGTAGCCGCGCGCAATGGCACGGCGCCGTTGCGGCCCGGGCTGCAGGCCATGCGCGTGTTTCGCCATGGTTTCGGTGAGACGAAGATGGCCGCTTGCTGCGAGTTCGCTCAGGACGCCCGCGGTATCGCCGAAATGATGTTGGGGCGCCGTGTGCGACACGCCGGCTTCGCGCGCGATGGATCGCAGGCTCAGCCCGCTGATGCCGTCATGGCGAAGCACGGTTTCAGCCGCCGCCAGCAGCGCGTTGGGGAGCGAACCATGGTGATAGGGCTTTTGCGCGGACGTTACATCAGCGGACTGCGTTTTCTTCGACCGGGAAACCGCTGCGAGTTTTCGGCTTTCGTTCATAGGGAATCACGGACAAGGAGATGAGAGGGGCTTCAAAAACTTTCCAACGGAAACATGCTCGCGGCGTGCGCTGCGATTGTCAACTGCTTTTCTCGCGCTTGTAACAATGACCCGCACGCCGCAGACAAATACGCCGGACGTGCGCCACGGCTGCGCGGGCGTCACCTGGCATTGTCGTTGCATAGCTTGACCGTGAACGCGCGATCTCGTTCATCCCACCTGCCAGCAGGACGAAAACTCCGAGCAGAAAAACCGCTTAATACCGAGGGAATCGTGCATATCCTTTTTATCGACGACCATAAAGATTCAGCCGATGCATTTGGCGAAATAGCCTCGGGCCTGGGACACAAAGTGCAGGTGGCGTATGACGGCCGCGCCGCGCTGGAGCTGACGCAAGCGCAGAGCTTCGACGTGGTTTTCTTCGACATCGAACTGCCGGACGCCGACGGCCGCGAACTTTGCAGGAAGGTGCGCGAAGACGGTGCATCGCGTGACGCATGCGTGATCGCGGTGACCGGGCGCACCGATCTGCGCGACGATGACCTCGAACCGTTCGACGGATATCTCCACAAACCGATCAGCGCCGGCGCTTTGGAACGGGCGCTGCGGTTTTCCGAAGGGTAAATCGATAAACCCGCGCCCTAACGCCCTGCGTTCGTGCGCCCCTCTGCGTTCGTCGCGACAGCGACGGCGTCGAGATTTTGCGGGTATGGAAAATTCAGGCCGAGCAACTGGCGCATCGTCGGACTGGCGTTTTTCACAAACGCCTCGCCGGCCATCGCGCGCAGGTCTTCCATCGGCTTGACGAACTTCGGCAGGTACTGGATCAGCACGGCGCTGCGGTCCTGCGTGCTGTGATTCGGCATCGCGCAGTGCCACGTCGCGCCGAAAAACACGATCGCGTCGCCCGGGTCCGCTTCCATCCGTTCGCAGCGTTCGAAGAATGCATCGCCATCGCCGGGATATCGCAGTTCGTGCTGCGTGTGAGGCACGAACGCGGTCGCGCCGGACAGCGGCGTGAATGGATCGAGTGGAATGGTGACTTGTGCGTTGAGCGGAAAGCTGGTGTTGATGCCGACCGGAAACGTGCCGGGTGCATGAAAATCCCAGTATGGATAATCGATATGCGGTTCCTGTCCCGGCCCGTCCGGCAGAATCCGGTTGGCGGCAATCGATCCCATGATGAAGTCATCGCCGAGAAAAAGCCGCATTGCTGCAACGATCACAGGATGCTCGGCCATCTCTGAAAATACACTGCCTTTAGCCAGCAGATTCCAGACACGCCGCTGCAAATGCAGCCGTTGCTCTTGTGCTGCCTGCCCCTGGAAATGCGTGACGGTCTGCGCGCGATCGTCGGAATGCGCCATCACGACACGGCGCGCCTCCGCGACCTGCGCTGCGCTGAACGCTCCTCGAACGCGAACCGCGCCGGGACCGCGCAAAAGTGCTTCGACCACGGCCTCGGGGGTCATGGCATCGGCCTGCATGCTGTTCACGGCTGTCTCCTTGTTTTTCACCACGGCGCTTCGGCCGCTGGTACGGACAAGCATAGAAGAGCGTTCACGCCAGTGCAACGCAATTTTCACCTGTATTTAACATGGAATTTTCATTCCAAATCATTTTTTGCGGTGCCAGCGTAATGGAATATGCCAAGGGGCTTGAGTGTTTCTCCTGAACGACAGACTTCAGGAATCCGACGTGAAAGCCATACCCAAGAAGCTGCATATCATCTGGATCGGTAACGACATCCCGCAACGCAATCGTGACTGCATCGCAAGTTTTCCGGCTAAAAATCCCGACTGGGAAGTCAATCTCTGGATCGATGCAAAACAGTTGCTGACAGGCGAACGGCGCCGCGCTGCGACCGCGCACTACACGGCGCAGAACAACGGCGCGGGCGTGAGCGCGGACCAGTGGAAAACGGTCGCCGAGCACGTGGGAAAAGACGGCGACGATCGTGCCACGATGAAATACCTGCAGGAATTCCTCAACTACCGTGGTGAAGCATTGCAGGGCATGCGCGTGCAGAAGGTCAATTCGATCATGGCCTTCTGCAACAGCAATCGCATCAAGCTGCGGGAGGTGGAGCGCGACCTGAACATGGGCAAGACCGCGCCGATCTACCGCCGGGAGCTGGTCGAACGCGGCGGCAATTTCGGCGCGGCGAGCGACATCCTGAGAATCGAGATCCTGATGCAGTACGGGGGCGTCTATGTCGATACCGACGTCTCCTGCGCAAGTAAGCTTGGATCGATCGTTTGTCACGAGTCGTATCCACGATTCTCGGCCGTCAATTACGCCTGGAAGGACGGCGTCAGCCAAAGCGACTGGGAATCGGACGCATGGTGGGCGCGCAAGGTCGGCGGCCAGACGCCGGCAATCAGCAATTCGGTCATTGCCTCTCACCCGAGGTGCAAGGGGATGAAGACCTACAAAGCCATGATCCAGAGCAATTTCAAATCGCTCAAGAGCGACACGGCGCGGCGCGATCTCTATTTCAACGATATCCGCACAAGCACGATTCAGATGACGGGGCCGACCGCGGCCTCGAAAGGATCCGGATTCGCGAAAGCCAAGGAGAAAATGGAAAACGGCGTTGCCGGAATTACTACGCAGGATGAATTGACGCTAAAGCAGGCAAGGGACAACGCTTTCATGCGGGAAAACTGGTACTTCCCGATGTATATGGTCGTCGATCGCTATTTCCATGACTGGCTTTAGCATCGAATCAATTGAGCGCATGCCTTTGAACGTTAATTATATGAATAAAATAGCAAGTAAACTGTAAGCTGGATTAAAATCCGTTACACGACGTTTGACGCGGCCAGAAAGAGTGAATGCCAGCTGTTTTTTGCGTCCGTCTGTCGAATTTCACACGTTCGTCATATCAAGCAAGGCCACTAACGCATGGCTCCTGCCTGATTCGCGGCGCGACAAAAATAACGGAGCAATGCATGAGCACGATCTCTTCATCCAGCGTGAATCCGAACAGCGCCGTCCAGCAGGCGGCGCAATCGATCATCAGCGGCTCGACCGGAAGCAAGACCGACGTGAACGCGCTCGTCACCGCCCTCGTCAATGCGAAGGTGGCGGGTCAGACGGCAGCGCTCACCAACAAGACCAAGTCGGACAACACCCAGCTTACGGCGCTTGGTCAGTTGAAGTCGGTAATGTCGCTTTTGCAAAGCTCGATCGCCTCGCTTTCCGACGGCACGACGATGTCCGCATTCACCGCAATCGGCGACGGCAAGGGCATCACCGCCAAGGGCACGAAAGGCGCTGTGGCAGGATCGTATTCGGTCCAGGTATCGAATATCGCGACGTCGCAATCGGTTACGTCGGGCGCGTTCAAGGCGGGCAGCACGCTCGGTGCCGGCACGATGACACTGTCGGTCGGCGGCAAGAGCATGTCCATCAACGTGGATTCGAACAACAACACGCTCGCCGGCATTGCCTCGGCCATTAATTCGGGCAAAGGCAATCCGGGGATCACCGCGGCGATCGTCAATGGCACGGACGGCGCGCACCTGGTGCTGCGGTCATCGTCGACGGGGGTGTCCAACGGGATCAATATTTCGATCGCGGGCGCCGGCCCGGACGATGCGCTGAACGATCTGGCCATGACCTCGGGCACCGTGTCCGCGCCGGCGAACAGCGCGGAAACGGCCGGCAATTACACGGGCTCGGCCACAAGTGCCGCGACCGGCAAGTGGTCGCAAAGCGTCGCGGGCCAGGATGCGAACTTCACGATTGCGGGCACCGCCGGCACGAGCGCGAGCAACACGATCACGACTGCGCTGAGCGGCGTATCCATGACGCTCGATTCAGCCTCGGTCGGCACTACGCAAACGCTGACCGTCGCGCAGGATACGACGGGCGAGGCAACCGCCATCAACGCCTTCGTTACGGCGTACAACAACTACATCGGCACGGTGAAGACGCTGACCTCGTTCGATTCGAGCCAGCCGAAGGGATCGCAAGGCGGCACGCTTCTCGGCGACGCCATGATGAACACCATTCGCAATACGCTTGCCGGCGTGTTGAGCAGCGGCGTCGGCAAAGGGGCATCGTCGATCAACCTTGGGTCCATCGGCATCACGCTCAAGCCGGACGGCACGCTCAAGACCGATGCCGACGCGCTGAACGCCGCGTTGAAGAGCGATCCGACGAAGGTATCGCAGCTTTTCAATTCCACCGATGGCGTCGGCACGCAGATGAACGACAACCTGACGTCGTTCCTGTCGACGGGCGGTATCGTGGAGACACGCTCGAGCGCGCTCACCGCCGACCTCAAGAAGCTGGTCACCAAGCAAACGGCGCTCGACGCACTCACCGCGCAGCTCACGACCGCATACAACGATCAGTTCACGTCGCTCAACACACTGATGGCGAATTCGCAGATGAACGCCAGCTACCTCACCGCGCTGTTTGGCGGCACGAACAGCGCCGGTTCGCTAGCGAACAACAAGTAACTCGCAACGGGTTTTACTGATGGAAGGCCGGCCTCGCGAGCCGGCCGCCGAGCAATGAGCAGCTTGAGCGTCTCGCCCTTCTTGCCCCAGCGCACTTCGATTCCGCCGTGGATCTTGTCCAGGTCGAACACATGCGACGGACGGCCAAGTTCGAGCATTACGTAATTAGAGATATCGACGAG
>NZ_JBSIPA010000328.1:0-7623 GCF_053574605.1 Caballeronia sp. M23-90
TGCCGTGGTCGTCGTGACCGGGACCGCCGGGACCGCCCGGAGCGCCTTGCGCAAATGCCGCTGATGCCACGCCCAGAGTCGAAATCAAAACTGCCGTAGCGATAAGACTTTTCTTCACGAGTACCTCGTTCAGTGTTGTAAGTAGGTAGCCAGTATGGCGTCCGCAAGACGCATTCCAAGGCTTTCTCGCAAAGTTTGACACCTTACATATTCCATACGTTTCGATCGGTGCAACGATGTCCGCATGCGAAATACGCGGCGAATTGATGGCCTATCGCAATAATTAAAAGTTTCAATCGTCTTCAATCATGTTGGCCGCGGCGGCGCAACATCGGGCAAAGCCTTATTGCATAAGCGTCGGTTGCGATTATTCGCGCTAACAAGACAGTGTATTCACCTGAATGGTATTTATCGGAACACGCCGATTGCGTAAGTTCGAGCGTGAACCATGCCAGGAACGAACCATGACAGCGTTAGCCAGAAGCGCGGACCCGTGGCAACAGACGGTCCGCTCGTTGACAGCGACCCACGCAAGCGCGGCAGAAACTGCCCCGCGGCAACGGGCCGTCCATCCTTTTTTAGAGCGGCTCACGCGAGCGTGGGAGCGCGATCACCCGCACGTTGCGGCGCCACCGGCGCAATCCGAACGGCCGTTTCCCGAAGCCGTGGTGCGTGTCATCGAACGGCCGAGCAGCGCCACTGCGATTGTTTATTGGTCGGATGCGGCAACTTGCCATTACGGTTATCAGGGTTGGCGCGTGACCACCGCGACGACCGACGGTGCGTGCGCCCTGACCGGCGAAGTCATTCATCGGGGCGACGCGGTTTACCGGCCGTCGCAACGGGATCCGAAACCGCAAAACGCATCGGCGATGATTCTTGCGGCTTCCATGCCACAGAATGAGAATTGCGACGCCGATCTGCAGGATCAGCACGCCTGAGCACGCCTGAGCAAGCCACCTAGCCACGAGAAATGCTACGGAAACGCTACCGCACAATGCGGACGCGCTTTCCGTAATATGAAACACGACGTTGCGCCGCTTTGATGTTGAGGCGGCGCTTTAAGTTCTCATGGCGAGGCAAATCTGCGTCGAGGCTTTCGCCCGCGTGGCATCGCGCTGCCGTGGATGCGTGTTCCGAAACCCGCGCAGATATTGTGTCTACCTCTTGCAACCGTCTCTTCGATCCGGCAATTTCCAAGCCAAATTCCGCGCTCGCTGCTGATATACCTCTCTTCGTTTCATAAGCCAGAAGTACGATTCCATCGCTGTGACAGCTATTACACTGTAGAGCCGCACTTTCATTGCTGGATGCGCAACGCGGTTCAGGCGAACGGCCCGACAGATTAATGACGCGCATCGGCAGGACCGCGCGTCGTAAATTTGTCATCGCAATTGCGTAGGATCGCAGTCTCCCGCCGCTCCATCACTGCAAGGAGTTCATCGTGAAGAGTTTTCAAGCGCAGCGCGCCGTAGCTCGTGACACCATCCGGTCAGCAGACACAGCGTATGAGTCGCAAGTGCTACGCGAACCGAAAGAGGCACGCGCACAGACGGATCAGGACGTCTACGCCGATTCACTCGATATCCCGCTCAATCACGGCGGCATGATGGATGCCGTTCGCGATGCGGTGAGAGCGAATCTATAGGAATAACGGCCACGAGAAAGCGGCGCCTCTATCAGAAGAGCGCCGCTTTTTTTCGCCTGGCTTTTTCAGGCCCGTGGTCCCAACCGGGCGATCACATCCGCGTGCTGCGGATGCGCTTTCTTCAATACCGCGATGTCGGCGAGTTCGAATTCGCTGAATTCAAAACCCGGAGCGACCGTGCAGCCGACCAGCGCGAAGGTCGCCGGATCGCATAACTCCGCGGCAAACCATTGCCCTGTCGGGACAACCGCCTGGAATACGGCGTCAGCATGCGTCAATGCGTTGCCGAGTCGATGCGTATGCAAGTGGCCGGCGGTATCGATTACGTGGATGTTGATCGGTTCGCCCGCGTAGAAATGCCAGACCTCGTTAGACCTGATCCGGTGCCACGCCGAATGCGCGCCGTCGCACAGCATGTAGTAGATCGCGGTGGACGCCGAGCGTCCATCTTGCGGCGAGGTCTGCCGAAAGACCTTGTCGGCACCACGATAAGTCTCGCGGAAAAAGCCTCCTTCGGGATGCGGCTGAAGCCCGAATTTTTCAATCAGCACATCGCGCATATTCCGCACCCTTTACGATTTCAGCTTGTAGCCGGTCTTGAAGATCCACGCGACCACGCCGATGAACACCGCAAGGAACACCAGCGTCATGACGAGGCTGATTTCCACGCTGACATCGGCGATACCGTAAAAGCTCCAGCGAAAACCGCTGATCAGGTACACCACTGGATTGAACAGCGCTACGGCTTTCCAGAACGGCGGCAGGATATCGATGGAATAGAAACTTCCGCCGAGGAACGTGAGCGGCGTGATGATCAGCAGCGGGATCACCTGCAACTTCTCGAACCCGTCCGCCCAGATGCCGATGATGAATCCCAGCAAGCTGAACGTAATCGCCGTCAGCAACAGGAACACGATCATCGTGAACGGATGATCCACATGCAACGGCACGAAGAGGCGCGCGGTCGCGAGAATGATCAGGCCGAGGATGATCGACTTGGTCGCGGCCGCACCCACATAACTCAGCACGATCTCCAGATACGAAATCGGCGCGGACAATAGTTCGTAGATCGTACCGGTGAATTTTGGAAAGTAGATGCCGAACGACGCATTGGAGACGCTTTGCGTCAAAAGCGAAAGCATCACGAGACCCGGCACGATGAACGCCCCATAACTCACGCCGTTCACTTCGGGAATGCGCGAGCCGATCGCCGCGCCGAACACCACAAAATACAGCGACGTGGAGATTACTGGCGAGATGATGCTGCCCATGATGGTGCGCCACGTGCGCGCCATTTCGAACTTGTAGATGGCCCGGATTGCATGAATATTCATTTCTTCTCTCCGACCAGGCTCACGAAAATGTCTTCCAGCGAGCTCTGCGTCGTCTGCAGGTCTTTGAACTGGACGCCGTTATCGGCAAGATCCTTCAGCAATGTAATGATGCGGCCCGGTTCGTCCTGCGCGTCGTAGGTGTACGTCAGTTCGCAACCATCCGCGGAGAGCGCCAGCCGGTATCCGCTCAGACCTGCGGGAACCTGCGTGATTGCATCTTCCAGTTGCAGCGCGAGTTTTTTCTGGCCAAGCTTGCGCATCAGTTCGGCTTTCTCCTCGATCAGAATGATCTCGCCGCGATTGATCACACCGATACGATCCGCCATTTCCTCGGCTTCATCGATGTAATGCGTCGTCAGGATGATCGTCACGCCGCTCGCCTTCAGGCCGCGCACGAGGTTCCACATGTCGCGGCGCAGTTCCACATCCACGCCGGCAGTCGGCTCGTCGAGGAACAGGATTTCCGGTTCGTGCGACAAAGCCTTTGCAATCAGCACGCGGCGTTTCATGCCGCCCGAGAGCGTGACAAGCTTGTTGTCCTTCTTCTCCCAGAGCGACAACGAGCGCAGCACTTTCTCGATATGCGCCGGGTTTGGCGGTTTGCCGAACAAGCCGCGGCTGAATGAAACGGTGGCCCAGACGGATTCGAACGCGTCCGTGGTCAGTTCCTGTGGCACGAGCCCGATCATCGCGCGGGCGGCGCGGTAGTCGGAGATAATGCCGTGACCGTTCACGCGTACCGTGCCTTCTGTAGGATTCACGATCCCGCACACAATGCTGATCAGCGTGGTCTTGCCTGCGCCGTTCGGCCCGAGTAGCGCGAAGATCTCCCCGCGACGGATATCGAGCGAGACATTTTTCAGCGCCGTGAAGCCGGACGCATAGCTCTTCGACAGATTCGAAATTTCGATGATGTTTTGCATGGCCGCCAAGATAGCAGAAAGCGGCATATCGTTCGCAAACGGGCAGGATTGCCTTTTCTGCAGGCATGGCGGGAACATCACTTGCAGCATTTTCCGGCAACGATCTGGAGGCGGTAATGAGCGACTCGTTTAATCTGCAACGTTTTGTCGATGCCCAGAATCCGTTGTTCGAAACGGTGACTTCGGAACTCGAAACCGGCAAGAAACGCACGCACTGGATGTGGTTCGTGTTTCCGCAAATCCAGGGGCTGGGACATAGTGACATGGCGCGACGCTACGCCATATCTTCAGTGGATGAGGCACGCGCATACCTCGATCATCCTGTGCTTGGAGAGCGTCTGCGGGTGTTGACGCAAATCGTCAACGCGCTCGAGGGACGCTCGGTGGAACAGATTTTCGGCTACCCGGACGACCTCAAATTCCATTCGTCGATGACCCTGTTCGCCCACGCCGCCACGGACAAGACGCCGTTCGAACTCGCACTCAACACGTATTTTGGCGGCGAACCGGATGCGGGCACCGTGGCGCGGCTAAAGTAACCTGGGCGGGAGTTTTAAGGCAAACCGCTACAATCCGGTTCGGCGTTTTGTCCGCGGCCGGCGGATCTCATAAGGATTCGTTGTGCGGTGCGCCCCTGGCCGCTTTTATCGATGGCATGGTCAGCCTGTTTTCCCGCCCCCTTTAAATCAGCCAGGATCGTATCAGCATGCTTTCACGCGTCACCCGCCTGTTTCCCGTCTGGGCCGTACTCATCTCGGTCGTCGCCTATTTCTCGCCAGCCTCGTTCACGGGCATCGCGCCCCACGTCACCACGCTGCTCACCATCATCATGTTCGCGATGGGCGTCACGCTCTCCTTCGCCGACTTCCGGCGCGTGTTCACGCGGCCGGCGCCGGTGATTGCGGGAATCGGGCTGCACTATCTGGTGATGCCGCTCGCCGCGTGGGGAATCGCCAAGGCGTTGCGCATGCCGCCCGACCTGACGGCCGGCATGGTGCTGGTCGGAAGCGTCGCGAGCGGCACCGCGTCCAACGTGATGATCTACCTGGCGCGCGGCGATGTTGCACTGTCCGTCACCATCAGTGCGTTATCGACGCTCGTCGGCGTGTTCGCCACGCCCTTGCTCACGCGGCTGTACGTGGATGCATCGATTGCAGTCGATGTCCACGGCATGCTGATGAGCATCGTCCAGATCGTCGCGCTGCCGATCGTTGCCGGGTTGTTCATCAACCACTTTTTCAACAAGCTCGTGCGCGCGGTCGAACCGGCGTTGCCGATCATTTCGATGATCGCCATCCTGCTCATCATTTCCGCCGTGGTCGCGGGAACACAGAAGAGCATTGCGTCTGTGGGCCTGCTGGTGATGTTCGGGGTGATTTTGCATAACGGCATCGGCCTGCTTGGCGGCTATTGGGGCGGCCGCCTGCTCGGCTTCGACGAAGCCGTGTGCCGCACGCTGGCAATTGAAGTCGGGATGCAGAACTCGGGACTCGCAGCGACGCTCGGCAAGTTGTATTTCACGCCGATAGCAGCGCTCCCGGGCGCATTGTTTTCGGTGTGGCACAACTTGTCCGGTTCGTTGCTGGCCGGCTATTGGGCCGGACGGCCGGCGAAGGGATCGACGCAGGAGATGGAAGCAGCGAAGGAGTCGCGGCTCGAGGTTTGAAATCCCGAACGGTCCGGCACAACACGTGTATCGGACCGTTCCTGTCTTAACCTTCCTGCAGCGCCTTCACCACATCCGCAGTCGCCCTCACCCGCCCCATGCGCGGGAAGATGTTCCCGACTACGAACGCATGGGCCTCGGCGCTCAGCGACGTCATCGCGTCTTCCGCAAACACGAGTTCATAGCCGCGATCGAATGCGCCGCGCGCCGTCGATTCCACGCCGAAATTCGTGGCAATGCCGCTCATGATCACTGTCCGGATGCCCTTGCGGCGCAATTGCTGCTCCAGATCCGTGCCATAAAACGCGCCCCACTGGCGCTTGGTCACGACTACATCCCCGCTCTGAATCCCAAGTTCCGCCGATAACTCCGACGCGCTCGCGGGCGGCGGGGGCGAGCCCTTAGGAGGCGCAGTGGGTGCATCGGCGGAAAGGTGCAGGATCGCCGTCAGGTCGACGCGAACCCAGACGACCAGGCCGCCTTTCGCACGCACCGCGTTGGCGAGTTGCACGCTGTTTGCTACGACATCGGCGGCGGCATGCGGGCCGAGCGGACGCGCCAGAATGCCGTGTTGCAAATCGATGGCCACCAGCGCGGTGCGTTCAGGATTGAGATCGAGACTAGACATGACGGCTCCAATTGAAAGCGTGCGCAGGACAATGCGCGTGAAAATGTGAGGACAGTCTCATATTTTACGCGTTTTCCCGTTTGGCCGCAGAACATGCGTTTCAACTTATATTAGTGACTGGTGTGGCCTCGAATCCCAAAGGAACGATCATGGAACGCGACGATTTCATCGAAATGCTTGCGCGCGAGGGTTTTCAGACAACCGTGCTGGTCGAACGGGAAGCCGGCGCTTCCCTGGACAACCATACGCATGCGTTCGAAGCGAAGGCGCTGATCCTGGAAGGTGAGCTGACGCTGGACGTCGCGGGAAAACAAACGCGCTATCAGATCGGCGATGTGTTTCATCTCATGACGAATGAAGCGCACAGCGAACGATATGGCCCCGAGGGCGTGTCTTATCTGGTCGGCCGGAAACAGGCTTGACCTGAAACGACCGATGGCCGGCTATATGGCCGGCCATCGGGCATTTTGCAACTCAACGCTGCATCACTCCTTCACCACCGACGCAAACGGCATGTCCATCGGCGCCGCTGCATGCTTCTGCTTGTGCGCTTGCCGCATCGGCTTGAGCACGAACAGAGCCAGTAGCGCAGACAGCGCCGCCATGCCGGACGCCAGCATGAACACCGCGTGCCAGCTTCCCGTGGCCGCCGTGATCACGCTGCTGAACGGCACCAGCAACGCGGCCGTTCCCTTCGCCGTATAAAGCAGACCGGCATTGGTCGCGGCAAACTTCGGACCGAAGGTGTCGCCGCATGTGGCCGGAAACAGGCTGTAGATCTCACCCCACGCAAAGAACACGATCCCGGTCAGTATCACAAAGGCAACGGGACTTTGCCCGTACTTCGACAACGCCAGGATTCCGACTGCTTCGATGGCGAACGCCATGAACATGGTGTTCTCTCGCCCGATCCTGTCGGAAATCCATCCGAAGAACGGCCGCGTCAAACCATTGAGCACCCGGTCGATGGTCAGCGCGAATGTGAGCGCAGGCAAGGTCAGCCCGAGAATCGAAACGGGCGAGTCGTGCAAGCCGAAGTCCTTCGCGATCGGACCCAGTTGCGCAGTCGCCATCAATCCGCCGGCCGCCATCATCACGAACATGAGGTACATCACCCAGAAGATCGGCGAACTCATTACCTGCCTGGGGGTGGCGTTGTAGACGGCAGTCTTCAACGCGCTCTTGGCGTTTGCCAGCAAGCTCGCCGGCGGTGCGAACAGCGCCATGCCGAGGAAGAACACGACCAGTCCCTGACCCAGGCCGAACCACAGGAAGGTCGCTTCATAGCCGCTGTTCTTGATCATGTGCGCAATAGGCACGACCGTCGCGGCCGACCCGGCGCCGAAACCCGCCGCGGTGATACCCGCTGCCAGCCCTCGACGATCCGGAAACCACTTGAGCGCGTTGCCCACGCACGTGCCGTA
>NZ_JBSIPA010000329.1:0-7608 GCF_053574605.1 Caballeronia sp. M23-90
AGTCACTCGAACAGCACTACACGATAAAGATTGAAGTGGACAGCGCGACGCTCATCCCGGAGCGGAAACAGAAAACCTCAATCCTCCCGCGGCGTCTTGCGTCGCTTAATTTCTGGAGAAGCAAATGAACAAGTGGCAAATCAAAGACATGTCCGGCCTGGTCCTCGTGGACAACGTGACGCATGCGATCGCGCTCGAGATGCTGGCCATCCTGCAGCACCACAACGTCCCGGTGACGATGCACCACGTTGGAGGTGCAGCATGATGGAAGCCAACGTGTTTCGGATCGTCGACACTACCGGGAAGGTCTACGGGGTGAACCTGACGTCTGGCCAAGCGACCGCGATGATGCAGGTGATGCTCGCGGCGCGTCCGAACGTGCCAGTGCGTAGCGAGCGCTGCGATCAGCCTATTTCCGAAAACACCGAAAAAGTCCAGGCGCCCGCAATCGTGATCGCACAGCGCATCGCTGATAACTATCTCGAAATTGAGTCCGGCAAAGAGAGGGAGACGCTGCGCAGAGCCATTGAAGACCGCTTGGATGCTGCCGCCCGGGTGGCGAGCGCCGATGAAGCGGTTGATCGTGCCAGCGCCTATCTGATCGCCCGACAGGATGAGCTCGACACGCTCTCCGAATCACTCAATCGCCAGATCGCGGCGAGCGGCGCCACGCTGGCGGTCCTTCTGAAGGCCGGCAGTGCATCAGCAGACACGAACCAGCTCATCGACCGGGGCGCGGTCCTTGACGCCACCACCCGGCGCGACACCGCCAAAGCCGCGCTTGATCAACTGGAAGCGGAGCTCGCCGATGCACATAAGGCACACACCGACGCAGAGACCCGCCAGCGGCTTGCAGTGCACGCGGTGAAGACTGCGGAAAGAGACTGCATGGTGGAGCGCTTGGAACGACTCGGTGAGGAATATCTGGCGCTGAGCGCCGAGGTAGACGCCTCAACGAGCTCACAAATGCCAATTACTCCGCGCGCTCGCTCGGCGCTGCGCATCGAGCTCGGCGCAATGGACCGGATCAATGAGGCCTCCTTGCGCTGGCACCAATACACGGCGGCGTTGATGGAAGACGCGGAAGCGCAGTTCGACGCATCGAGGAACAGGTCATGACCAAGAAACTTATTCGAATGTTCACGATCGACGCCGAGACCTTCCCGCTCGATGTCGTTCCCGAAGAGGAAAGCCGTTTGGCGAAGCCTCATCCGATGATCGCTGCCACTCACGACGGCCTCACCGCCCGCGCTGACGCGAATGCGCTCGCGCGCCGGATGGCGAAAGCGCCGGTCGATCTCAACGAAATAGCACGCCAGTTCTGGGCACGACGCGCGGGGAAATGACATGAGGCGGATTAGTCGGCGAGTGCCGCCCTCCACCAAAACCCCGACAGCCGGCGGGCGTCAACTCATAGCGCGCCGCGGCCGGCACCATTCTTATGGAGAAGTTATGGACGAACGATTGTGGTGTGTATGGATTGACGGCGTGGTGCAAGGCATCTACCCGCGAGGGATGGCTTGGGACTTTGCCGAGGAAGCGCGCCGGCAGAACCCCGATGCCTACGTGGTGACCGTACGGGGTATTGCTGCCCCGCAGCCCGTACCGGACTGGGTACTTAAGTCCGAGGGAACATAACGATGGCAAATCAATTCGGGCGCAAGGCTTCGCTTATTGTTAGTTCCAGCACAACCGGACTCGAACTGTCGGACTTGCGCTTCACATTCAAAACGGAGAATTCAGAAGCGCAGACGCCGAACATCATGCGTGCGCGCGTCTACAACCTGAAGAAAGAAACGGTCCAGAAGATCGGAACGGAGTTCACTACGATCACGCTTCAGGCTGGCTATACCGGCGGTAACTACGGCGTAATTTTCACCGGCACCATAAAACAAACAGCGACTGGGCGCGAACGCAACGTCGACAGTTACATGGACATATGGGCTGCAGATAGCGACGAATGGTACAACTTCGCGGTAATTAGCCTATCCCTTAAAGCCGGCCAGACGCCAGAGCAAGTAATCACTGCAATACAGAGTGCTCCGTCCGTCAACGGGGTCCCTGTCGTGAATTTCGCCAACGATGCAACGGGTCTTATTGCCGGGGCCGCTGCTGGGACGCAGCAGGCCCTATCGCGCGGGAAAACGATGTTCGGCATGAGTCGCGACTATGCACGCGACTGGGCGAACAAGTATGGCTATAGCTGGTCACTGCAGAACGGCCAGTTTGTCGTCGTGCCTGTTACTGGGTATCGACCGGGCGAGGCTGTGGTGCTGTCTTCGACAACCGGTCTAATCGGCATCCCTGAAGCGACGAACGCAGGTGTCCGCGTACGCGCTCTGTTAAACCCGCTGATTCGTATCGGCTGCTTGGTGCAAATCGCTCAGTCCGACATCAACCACATCACGATGCAGCAACAGGGGTTGAGCTACAACCCGAACACTCCCGCTGTTGCCGGCCTGGCGACGGCGCAGGGCACCTATCGCGTGATGACGGCAGAGTTCGAGGGTGACACACGCGGACAGGCTTGGTACGTCGACATGATTTGCGTTGCCGTCGATATATCGGCCCCAGATCAGAACAATTCCGTATCAGCAACGGGCCTGACGCAGGGACCGGTTGAGCAGCGCCAGCCAGATGGAACTTGGAAGGCGACATGAGCGATAAAAAATTGGTTAATGACGATTTCGACGCGCAGCTCGCGTTGATCGAGAAATCGATAAGCTTCGGCCGGCGGGATTTCCCGCTCTACGAAAAGTACCTGCAACTCGGCCTCGGGGAGCTCGAGCCCGATTCGGTATCGCCGAGCGTCCTGCGGTGGGAACAGATGATCGCATGGACCTATCGCCGGTCCATGGTTGCGTTCGATTCTGGTCATCGCAACCCCATCGGACGGTTTCAGCAAACCATGCTTGGGCGGTATCGAAGGCGGATCGAGAAGGGCCTCCTTCGTCCGCTTGAATACAGTTTCGATAAATCAGGAGAATCAGACAATGGCTGAAAATGAGGGTTCTTCACCCGAAGATCTGGCGCAACAGGCTCGAGCTGCGAACCGGCACAAGGTAACTGCGAGGTTGATGACGCGTCCCGCAACGATGAGCGCGCATACCAGCATGAGTTTTGTGCCTGAATCGATGGACAAACAGGGGGGCGTCAACATCTTCAATTTGAACGAAGAATATCAAGCCCGTTGTGATGAGGTCGTAGCGGGGGACATGAAGCACGCCGAAACGCTTCTGATTGCCCAAGCAATGTCGCTAAATTCGATTTACAACGAGTGCGCGTCGATTGCAGGAGCGAACATCCCTCATCGGTTACCGGCGGCAGAAGCGCTGATGCGCATGGCTTTGAAGGCCCAGGCGCAATGTACGCAAACTCTGCGCGTCCTTGGTGAGTTAAAGGCGCCTAAACAGGTCTCCTTCGTGAAGCAGCAGAACGTGGCGGCCGGAAATCAGCAGGTCAATAACGGCGTGGCGCCGCCCACTCACGCGCACGCGACGAAAGCTGACGTTGATGCGCACGGAAAGAAGGAAAGGGCAGTTGTGACAAACGAACTATTAACGGACGACACGGAGGCGCGAAATGGCGCGACGCTGGACATCGGAACAACGGGCGGCGCAGGCCGAAAAAATAAAGCGATGGAAACCGTGGGAGCTGTCAACTGGGCCGAAGACGCCTGAAGGGAAGGCGGCTGCGGCGCAGAACGCATTGATGCACGGGCTGCGCGCGCGGCCGTTCCTCGATCATCGCAGACGCTTCAATGACATGCTCAGGGAGGTTCGGGCCCTGGTGAAGCGGCATCGAGGGATCTTCTAGCCGCGCACTTACTGCGCACCTGTCGCGATTAGTTTGATGGGGCCTTGAAGGGCACGAAACAGATTCGTACCCTCGCCTTCACAGGGGTGAGGATGGCGCTCACCCCTTTACTTATCGATCATATTTGGGAGCGTGACACCTGTGAAGTGCTTCCCGTTCGGTAGCTTTCCGGAAACTACGGACACAAAGTTGCCTGGTTCCACGGACAAGGGTGTACCGATCGGCACGAGCACGCAGTCAAAGTCGGACAGGCGCGGCTCTACTGACTCGTCGTAGCCCTTCACTAATGCTGCCTGGCGGCGCAGATCTGGCGGCAGATGCGCTTGCAAGTGACGCGCGACGTTGATCCGGCCATAAATGTATTGGGTAAGGTTAAGCGAACTGCATACGATTGCGCCGTCAATCGAGCCATCCATGAGCGCCATTCCCTTCGCGGTAGGTTGCACGATTGGCTTACTCTTTCGGAACGTTACCTGCCCGGGCGATGGCGCCGGCATGATCGTGATTTCCGGCAAATCTGTCTGCGGGGCTTGGACGCGCCGCTCATTTGCCGGCAAGTCAGAGTCAACCGCCTTTGGAACGGCAATTAGGTTCGAGCATGCGGAAAGCACAACCGCAGCAGCAATCATTATTTTTCTCATGAAGCCAAGTCTACTTCAATGGTCGCAGGAAAAATCACAGCGGATCATCGTTCCGCCCTATCTCAAAGCCGGTAAACAATTGGCGGCCGCGAGCCATAAATACCCGCCATACACCCCTCCATAAGTAATCCTGACTTAACCGGTTAGTTCAGGATTCAGCCTCGTAATAAATCCTAGGTTGAGTCACATACAGTTTTGCAGCCACTCGCGCCAGTAAAACTCAGCCCGCGCATGTAGCTGCTGAGACGTCGAATGACAGTTTCTGGTGAGCAATTAAAGCAGTTCCCTTCAGCCGGCCCGACTCAAGACGCAGATTTGCTTTACACGTCGCAGAGCGGATCTGAGGCAGCCACGCCTGCATCGCAACTGGCAGCCTATGCGAATGCAAAGGTCAATCCGGCCAATTTGCCCTATCGAAATGCGCTTTCCGGAACGGAGAAAATTTCTCTTCTTCAGTCGGGCTCGCTTGTCTATGCCACGGTCACTGATCTCGCCACGACGAATGCCACACGCGAAACATTCGTTGCAGGATCTGGATTCACGCCTGGCACTACGACATCGATCACGTTAGCCGGCACGTATGGATCGATCAATAATATTGGCGTCTATTTTGACGATGCTCGCCAATTTGATTGCAGTTTGTCTGGGAACGCTCTCACGTTCAACCCCGTGGTTCCCGTCGGCATTCAGGCCATCACGATTGTCGGTGGCTCGGCGAGAACGATCGGTGTGCCTAGCGCAAGTACTGTGGGCGACCAGCAGCTTACGTGGGGAAATGTTCTTAATCGGGGCGTAGATTCGATCGCTGCACTGCAAGCGCTAAACCCCGCTGTCTACACTCGTGCATTTGCAACTGGCTACTATGCCCCAGGCGATGGCGGCGGGGGTGCCTATTGGTACAGTGCTACATCCACAGCCACGGTCAATAACGGGACCATCATCGCATCGTTGACTGGAGTTGGCCGGTGGTTGCTTGGGTATCAAACATCCGTCGTTCCGGAACAGTTCGGTGCGCTCGGCAATGGCACGGGGAACGATGCCCCCGCAATCAATGCCGCACTGATGGCCGTCGGCGTCGTCACACCTCGCCCTAGTTCAACCTACCGCATAACGCAGCCGATCATGGTCCCTTATGGGGCTGTACTTGAAGGGCCCGGAAAAGGTCTGTTCACTGGGGTCCGATACCAGACGTTTGGTACGCAGGGTTGGTATCACCCACAGGGCGTCTCCGCAATCGCTGTCGATTTCGGGGGAGGAAGCACGAATGAAGCGAATTCCGCAGTACAACTGGCCGCGCAGGCGACCGTTCAAGGAATCAGTTTCTATTATCCAAGCCAGTCTGCCGCCACGCTTACGCCGACGCTTTATCCGCCGACGATCGCGCTCACTCCCGGTACTCAATCGAACGTTTCGTCGCAGACGGTAACGACGCCATCCGTCGTGTCATGCCACTTTGCTAACCCGTATCGAGCTATTTCGTTCTCGCAAATCCACAACTCAGGGTTCGTGTCGCAGTGCACTGGTTATGCATACGACAACTTCGCGTACTTCGACAACTCGTACGATACAAACCGAATGGAAAACTGCCAGATTAACGAAGTGTATTCGTACTATGGTGATTTCCCTGCGACGAGTATGTTGGCATACCAATACGCTACCACTACATCTGAGTGCGTGAGAGTTGGGCATGCTGATGCGATGGAAATCAGCAACGTCTACTCCTTTGGATTTTATAAGGGTCTGTCGTTCAACGTTTTTAACACCGGATCACCCAATGGGATCTTCGTGAATGGAGGGGGCTGGGAAGGTTGTTTCTTCCCCGTCATTATGGCGACTCAGTTTCGCCGCATCACGCTTCGAGGTGTCCAGCTTGGATCGCAACCACTTGGTGTATCTGGTGGCGGCCCATCGGTAACCGTTGGCGTTCCGACAAACACCGGAATAACCAGTGAAGTCCGCCTTATCGGTTGCACTTCGTTTTCCTCGGTACAAGCGGCTGTATCACTCTCGAATGTCAATGGAGTAACGGTCGAAGCGTGCGAATGGTACAACTCGAACCAGACAAACGCGGGATTCGTAACTGGAGTTTTCCAGATATCAGGCTGCAATACTGTCAAGGTCATTGGGAATCATATTGAGCAAAATTCCAGCAATCCGAATGGTCAATATTTTAACGTTGGAAATTCTAGCGGTGTGATTGTCACGAATAACACATACACAGGGCAACAGTTGGTGAACTCGAATCTATTCTTCAATTCGTGTACCGCTGTCCGATGCTCAAATAACATTGAGCAGTTAGTTAATCATTCGATCGTTGGGACAGGTGTCGTTTTTAATGCCTGTACGCAAGCCACGAGCGACAACTACATCCAATATTGAGAGCACATATGAAACGAATCTTAGTTGGGGCGCTTCTCGCGCTCCTTTCATGCGCATCGGACGCAACTACGTTAAGCCCGATCTCTCTGCTGAACCCGGCCGGGTCGGCCTCGGGACAGGTCATTGCATCTACGGGCCCCAGCTCCGCGCCAGCGTGGACCACGATCACCCCCGCCGCGATCGGCGGCCTGAAGGCTTCAAATAACCTTTCAGACGTCGCAAGCGCGACAGCAGCGCTTACTAACTTGGGCGGCTTGAGCACAACTGCGGCGGCATCAACTTATCTCACCCAGGCCAATGCCACTAGCACTTACGCGACCATCAGCAACCTGGCATTAAAGGCAGCGCTTGCCGCTCCGCTATCTCAGTTTGCTGCTACGTCTTCTGCTCAATTGGCAGGGGTGATTTCTGACGAGACTGGCAGCGGTAGTTTAGTATTCGGGACGTCGCCAGCGATTGCGACGCCGGCCATAACAGGCGGTTCAATAAATAGTGCATCGGTTGGCGCAACAACGCCATCTTCTGGTGCATTCACGACTCTTAAATCAAATTCTGCAGTACACCTAAGCTATAAGAACACCTCGGCGCAGAGCATCCCTGCCTCCACTGCGACAACGATTGCTGGGTGGACATCTGTCTTCGATTCTGAGCTTGCCCGCAAAAAATGGATCCCTTGCTGAGTGTGTAAAACTCACGCAAGGAGGAAGGAAAGATGGGTAATCCGAGAGCTCGATATACGCAGGAATTCATGCTGGAAGCCGTGCGCATGGTC
>NZ_JBSIPA010000032.1:0-28292 GCF_053574605.1 Caballeronia sp. M23-90
CTGAGGAAAACCGTACGATCGCCTGTTCATGATGTTCTTCCGGAAACAGGGTGCGCGCGGACTTTTTGAGGAACGCGGATACGGCGATCGACGGATGTTCCATCAGGTTGCCGCCGACGCCCGGACGAGGGTATCGAAGCGGTTGGCGGACATCGTGGGCGGGCTACCATGGGAAAGGGTCATTTATCGTAACATCGGGTATGGCGGGACAAACTTGGGGTAGACGCGAGCGTCGGCGCGCTTCAACGGCGTGAGCATCCCAGTGCGGCAAAGCTAAGGGTTGACCCGGCGCAAAAGCCCGCCCGATATGCTTCCCCAGACGAATCACGGGTGCCTGCGCGCTTCCTTTTTAACCGTCTTTCCGCTAGGATCGACAGACAGTCAGGCTTTTCGCGAGGAGACAATCATGCGGGTCAGCGACATTTTGAACGTCAAGGGCAACGCGCTCTTCACGGTAACGCCCGATACGCCGTTGAGCGAAGCCATTGACGCAATGGCGTCACACGACATCGGTTCACTGGTGGTGATCGAATACGGTGATCTTGCTGGCATGCTCACGTTCCGCGAGATCATCCAGATCCTGAGCAAGAACGGCGGCAGCGTAGGCACGTTCACCATCCGCAAGGTCATGGACGACCATCCCATCACCTGTACGCCGGAAACCGACGTGAACGAAGTACGCCGCATGATGCTCGAGCACCACGTGCGCTACTTGCCGGTCATGGAAAAGGGCATCCTCATGGGTGTGATTTCTTTCTACGACGTCGCGAAAGCCGTGGTGGAAGAACAAGGTTTCGAGAACAAGATGCTCAAGGCCTATATTCGCGACTGGCCCGAGCAGCAAGAAGAAGCGCGCTGAACCCGGCGAACGCACAACGCGATTAGCCCTTTAGCGCATGTCAAACGCTCGCAAAAATGCGCGCCCCGTCCGGCGCGCATTTTTTTCGTCTCGAAGCCGGCGCCGCATTGCGTGGTCCGGCGCCAAGGTCTCTCAGCTACCAACTCCAATAATCCATGAGCGAATGGCCTGCTTCCGCCCGCGAGAACCCTGCAAAGCCCGCACACGGCGACGGCCAGTTTCGCCTCTTGAGCGAGCGCCGTTTTGCACCATTTTTCTGGACGCAGTTTCTCGGGGCGCTCAACGACAACGTCTTCAAGGTCGGCTTCACGTCGCTCGTGACGTTTCAGGCCGCCCGTTTTTCGGGCGTCGATCCAAAAACCGCTGCCTTTTTGATATCGGACATTTTCATCTTGCCGTTCGTGCTGTTTTCGGCGACATCGGGCCAGATCGCCGATAAATACGACAAAGCCACGCTCACGCGTTTTGTGAAGACCTTCGAAATCGCGGTGATGCTGGTTGGCGGCGCGGGATTCGTGCTCCACAGCGCGCCGCTGCTCTACCTGTGCACCTTCCTGATGGGCGTCCATTCGACCGTTTTCGGCCCGGTGAAATACGCGTACCTGCCACAGCATTTGCAGCCGTCCGAACTCGTGGGTGGTAACGGACTCGTCGAGATGGGGACGTTCGTGGCAATTTTGATCGGCACGATCATCGGCGGCGCGTCGGCCGGGTGGATGGAGCATGGTGCGATTCTGCTCGCCGTGTGCTGCGTCGCAGTCGCGTTGATTGGCCGCGTGGCGTCGAGTTTCGTGCCCAGCACGGCGGCGCTTCAGCCCGATTTGAAGATCAACTGGAATCCCTTCACCGAAACGTGGCGCAATCTCGCGCTTGCACGCCGCGACCGGACTGTGTTCCTGAGCCTGCTCGGTATCTCGTGGCTATGGTTTGTCGGCGCGACTTTCCTCACGTCGTTTTTCAACTTCGCCAAAGATGTGCTGTCGGCGAATCCCGACGTAGTCACTCTGTTGCTGGGGACGTTTTCGATAGGCATCGGCACAGGTTCGCTTCTGTGTGAAAAGCTCTCGAAGCGGCGCGTCGAGATCGGGCTTGTTCCGCTGGGATCGATTGGTATCAGCGTATTTGCCATCGACTTGTTTTTTGCGAGCCATAAGATCGTTCCGGCCGGTCACTTGATGGGCGTTGCCGAATTCCTCCAGATCGGCGTCCACTGGCGCATTCTGGCGGACCTGTTCCTGCTCGCCATGTTCGGCGGTTTTTACAGCGTCCCGCTGTACGCTCTGATCCAGGCGCGCAGCCAGCCGACGCATCGCGCGCGGATCATTGCCGCGAACAATATCCTCAACTCGTTTTTCATGATCGTGTCGGCGCTGATGGCCATGGGATTGACGTCAGCGGGCGTGGGCATTCCGGGACTGTTCCTCACCACGGCGTTGCTCAATATCGTGGTGGCCGCCTACATCTATTCGCTCGTGCCCGAATTCCTGCTGCGGTTTCTCGCGTGGATTCTCGTGCACACGTTCTACCGGATCAGGCTTGTCAACGCCGAGCGGATTCCCGAGCACGGCGCGGCTGTGCTGGTCTGCAACCATGTGAGTTTCGTCGATGCCATCGTGATCATGTCGGAAAGTCCCCGGCCGATTCGCTTCGTGATGGATCATCGGATTTTTCGCTCGCCGCTGATCGGCTGGCTGTTTCGCCATGTAAAGGCAATTCCGATCGCGCCGGCCCACGAAGACGCGGCGCTGCTCGAAAAGGCCTACGATGCCTGCGGCCGCGCGCTTGCCGAAGGTGACCTCGTCTGCATCTTCCCCGAAGGCAAGCTGACGCGAACGGGCGAACTGAACCCGTTCCGCCACGGCATCAGCGAGATTCTGAGACGCCGGTCGGCGCCGGTCATACCGCTGGCGCTGCGTGGTTTGTGGGGCAGCGTCTTTTCCCGTTATGGGGACACGAGCTGGCCGCGTCCGATCCAGCGCGGCGTGATGAGCCGGCTGACGCTGGCGGTTGGCGAGCCGATCGATCCCGCCGATGCCACCCCGGAACACTTGCAACAACTCGTTGCGACGCTCCGGGGCGCCCGCAAGTAGGCGCAAACAGGGGCGGAACGAGGCTGGAAGGGCTCCCGGCTGGCATAATATCGGCTCTCTCGATATTTTCAGGACGACGCTCATGTCCGGCAACACACTCGGCACGCTTTTCACCGTCACGAACTTCGGCGAGTCGCATGGTCCTGCGATCGGTTGCGTGATCGACGGCTGCCCGCCGGGAATGGCGCTGACCGAAGCCGATATCCAGATCGAGCTCGATCGACGCAAACCCGGCACGTCGCGCCACGTGACGCAGCGGCAGGAAGCCGATCAGGTCGAGATCCTTTCGGGTGTTTTCGAAGGCAGGACGACCGGCACGCCGATCGCCTTGCTGATTCGCAACACCGATCAGCGCAGCAAGGACTACGGCAATATCGCGGAGACGTTTCGTCCCGGACACGCCGATTACACGTACTGGCAGAAATATGGAATCCGCGATTATCGTGGCGGCGGCCGCTCTTCGGCGCGCTTGACGGCGCCGACAGTGGCGGCCGGTGCGGTCGCGAAGAAGTGGCTGCGGGAACGGTATGGCATCGAAACCCACGGCTTCATGAGCGCGCTCGGCGAGATCCCGATTCCATTCGTGGCATGGGAACACGTGCGTGAAAATCCGTTTTTTGCGCCGAATGCCGAGATCGTGCCGCGTCTCGAGGAATACATGGACGCGCTGCGCCACGACGGCGACTCGATCGGCGCGCGCATCGGCGTGATTGCAACGGGCGTGCCGGCGGGCTTGGGCGAGCCGCTCTATGACCGTCTCGATGCTGACATCGCCAAGGCGATGATGGGCATCAATGCCGTGAAGGGTGTCGAAATCGGCGCGGGCTTTGCGAGCGTCGCGCAACGCGGCAGCGTTCACGGCGACGAGATGACGCCGGAAGGTTTCGCCGCGAACAACGCAGGCGGCGTGCTCGGCGGGATTTCGAGCGGGCAGGACATTACGGTGTCTATCGCAATCAAGCCGACGTCGAGCATCCGCACGCCGCGTGAATCCATCGACAAAGCCGGTCACGCGGCCACCGTCGAAACTTTCGGCCGCCACGATCCGTGCGTCGGGATTCGCGCGACCCCTATCGCCGAAGCACTGCTCGCGCTGGTCCTGATCGATCACGCGCTGCGACATCGCGCGCAGAATGGCGATGTCGAGACGACTACGCCTCACATCGCGGCGCACATCCCCGAATAAAAAATCGCCGGTTCTCACAAAGAACCGGCGTTTTTTTCAAGCGTTCAGGCCTTCTAACCGACAATCCAGCCGAACGATCACATGTTCGGATAGTTCGGACCGCCGCCGCCTTCAGGCGGAACCCACACGATGTTCTGCGTCGGGTCCTTGATATCGCACGTCTTGCAGTGGACGCAGTTTTGCGCGTTGATTTGCAGGCGCTCGGTGCCGTCGTCGTTTTTCACGAACTCGTACACCTGCGCCGGGCAATAACGGCTTTCCGGTCCGGCGTACGTGCGCAGATTCACATCGACCGGAACCGACGCATCCTTCAGCGTCAAATGCGGCGGCTGGTTCTCGTCGTGATTCGTGTTCGATATGAACACCGACGTGAGCCGGTCGAACGTCAGCTTGCCATCCGGCTTCGGATAAACAATCGGCTTGCATTGCGATGCCGGCTTGAGCGTTTCGTTATCGGCGTGCTGATGGTGCAGCGTCCAGGGCACGTTGCCGCCCAGCAGCTTCTGTTCGAGGCCGACCATGAACGTGCCCATGTACAGGCCTTTGCTCATCCACTGCTTGAAATTGCGGGCGCGATACAACTCGGTCTTGAGCCACGAGTTATTGAACGATTCCGGGTATGCGGTCAGTTCATCGGCCTCGCGGCCGGCTTGCACTGCGTCGAACGCCGCTTCCGCCGCCATCTTGCCGGATTTGATTGCCGCGTGACTGCCCTTGATCCGCGATGCATTCAGGAACCCGGCATCGTCGCCGACCAGCGCGCCGCCCTTGAACACCAGCTTCGGCAGCGACATGAGGCCGCCGGCCACGATCGCGCGCGCGCCATACGACACGCGCTTGCCGCCTTCCAGGAACGTACGGATTGCAGGATGCGTCTTGTAGCGCTGGAACTCCTCGAACGGCGACAGATACGGATTCGAGTACCCGAGGCCCACGACAAAACCGACCATTACCTGGTTATTGTCCATGTGATAGAGGAACGAGCCGCCGTAGGTATCGGTTTCGAGCGGCCAGCCGGCGGTATGAATCACCAGACCCGGCTTGTGCTTGGCCGGGTCGATTGTCCAGAGTTCCTTGATGCCGAGGCCATAAACCTGCGGATCGGCGTCGCGGCCGAGCTTGAATTTGTCCATCAACTGCCGGCCGAGATTGCCGCGCGCGCCTTCGCAAAAGAGCGTGTATTTGGCGTGCAATTCCATGCCAAGCTGGAAATTGCCGGTCGGCTCGCCGTTCTTGCCCACGCCCAGGTTGCCGGTCGCCACGCCGCGCACGGCGCCGTCTTCCGTGTAGAGCACTTCGGCTGCAGGAAAGCCCGGGAATATCTCGACGCCCAGCGCTTCCGCTTGCTGGCCGAGCCAGCGGGTAACGTTAGCCAGCGAAATGACGTAGTTGCCGTGGTTCTTGAAGTTGTCCGGGAGCAACCAGTTCGGGACTTGCTTCGCGCTGTCCTGCGACAGGAACAGAAAGCGGTCTTCGGTCACTTCCACGTCGAGCGGCGCGCCTTGTGTCTTCCAGTCGGGCAGCAATTCGCTGAGCGCGCGTGGGTCCATGACGGCGCCGGAGAGGATGTGCGCACCAATCTCGGAGCCTTTCTCCAGCACGCATACGCCGAGTTCCACGCCTTTTTCCTGCGCAAGCTGTTTCAGCCGGATGGCCGCAGAAAGTCCCGCAGGGCCGCCGCCCACGATCACGACGTCGTACTCCATGGACTCACGGGGACCGTACTGCTCGATGAGACTCGCCGGGGTCATCCAATGCTCCTGTCTAACGTTAGAATGCTTTTTTGGGGATCGCGTATTGTCAGGGAACGATAGGTATGGTGCAACTAACGTTCCGGCGATTAGCACGACCGTATTATTTCACGATAGCATATTGGCTCGCTGGACCTGGTCCAGTTCCGCGCAGATTTCGTACAAAGCAACAGCATCACACGAGCGCAAGACGGACCGATCCCGAACAACTCAATCGCTTTCAACCAAGGAAAAACAATGGGCCGTTCGATCAACCTGGAAGGCAAATGCGCGCTTATTACCGGCGCTTCCAGCGGACTGGGCAAACGCTTTGCGCAAGTGCTGTCGCAGGCCGGCGCACGGGTCGTGCTGGCAAGCCGCCGCACTGAGCGCCTCAAGGAATTGCGGGCTGAAATCGAGGCATCGGGCGGCGCGGCGCATGTCGTATCGCTCGATGTCACCGACTACCAGAGCATCAAGTCCGCCGTCGCCCACGCGGAGACGGAAGCGGGCACTATCGATATTCTGGTGAACAACTCGGGTGTATCGACCCAGCAAAAGCTGACGGACGTGACGCCATCGGATTTCGATTTCGTCTTCGATACCAACACGCGCGGCGCGTTTTTCGTTGCGCAGGAAGTGGCGAAGCGAATGATCATGCGCGGCAACGGGACCGTAAAACCCGGCTACCGGATCATCAACATCGCTTCCATGGCCGGCCTCAAGACGCTGCCGCAGATCGGCGTGTATTCCATGAGCAAGGCGGCCGTCGTCCATATGACAAAAGCCATGGCGCAGGAATGGGGCCGTCATGGGATCAATGTGAACGCCATCTGTCCCGGTTATATCGATACCGAACTGAATCATCACCACTGGAAGAGCGAAGCGGGGCAGAAACTGCTGTCCATCTTGCCGCGCCGCCGAGTGGGCACGCCTGAAGACCTGGATGGACTGTTGCTCCTGCTTGCCGCCGACGAGTCGCAGTTCATCAACGGCTCGGTGATCGCCGCCGACGATGGATTCGGCTTATGAGCCAGGTTGTCGAACAAGCGTCGGGCGCGGCGCAAGGCGGGTTTCATCGCGTCATCGACTTGTCCATGCCTATCCGGTGGGGCGACATGGACGCTTTCGGCCACGTCAACAACACGGTGTATTTCCGCTTCATGGAAGAAGTGCGGATCACGTGGTTCCGGGAGCTGGACATTGCGGGCGCCAACGCCAAAGGGCAGGGGCCGGTGGTCGTGAATGCATCGATGGAATTCCTCAGGCAACTCCATTACCCGGGCGACGTCATTGGCAGCATGTTTGTCGGCGCGCCCGGACGCAGCAGCTTCGATACGCGCTTCGAGCTGTATCGAGCGGACGATCCCGCCACGCTTTACGCACGCGGCACCGCCAAATGCGTGTGGGTCGACTACGCAGCTGCGAAATCGGTGCCGATTCCGGATCTGCTGCGTCATGCCATTGAAACGGCGGCGCCGCACAAGTAATCAATCGCCCAGCAGCCGCTGCAGCAATTCGGTGGCGTTGCCCGTGTCGTATTTGCGCATGAGTTTCGCGCGGTAGATGTCGACGGTTCGCGAGCTGATGTCGAGCGCGCGGCCGATCTGCTTGCTGGTCTTGCCCGTAACGAGTTGCGCGGCAATCTCGCGCTCACGCGGTGTGAGTTCGATAGCGACTCGCCGCGTCGCGCTCAGGTCTTCGAACGTCCAGACGCCCGCGGCATGCGGCGCGCTCAAATCCAGCGACCGTCCGGTCACGTGGCACCAGAACAATTCCCCGTTCGCGCGTTTCATGATGCGGTCGTCGGCGTAGCTGCCCTGACGCTGCATCAAGGCGGAAATGCGCGCGCCGATCCGCTCGAATTCCACCGGCGACGGATACAGCACCTGGAACGAGCGCCCGATCAGCGCCTCGGGCTTTACGCCGAAGATTGCACAAAGCTGCGCGTTGCAGTCTTCGATGATCCGTTCCCGTGACAACACCAGCCCGACTGGCGCAAGATGAAACGCAGTTTGATAATCCAGTTGAGGCATTTTGGCTCGGACGACGGGCGTTTGATGTTTGCATCGCCGCGCACTACGGCAATTACTTATGTATTTTTGCGTATTGTGCCGGATCGATGCATCGTCGTACTCTTTTGCAACGTCAGAAAGTCGTCATCGCCGGAGAAACGAACGGCGCAACGACTCGAATAATCAGATTTCATCCAGATCAGGAAGGGACAAATGAACAAGGTCTATCCCGGCGCGAAAGAGGCGCTCGAAGACATCGTGAAGGACGGCCAGACGTTTGCCGTCGGCGGATTCGGCCTGTGCGGCATTCCCGAAGCGCTGATCGCGGCATTGCGCGACACGGGCGTCCAGGGAATCACGTGTATCAGCAATAACGCGGGCGTCGATGGCTTCGGCCTTGGCCTTCTGCTCGAAACCCGCCAGGTCAAGAAGATGATTTCGTCGTATGTGGGCGAAAACAAGGAGTTCGAGCGGCAATATCTGGCCGGCGAACTCGAGCTCGAATTCACGCCGCAAGGCACGCTGGCTGAAAAGCTGCGCGCGGGCGGCTCGGGCATTCCGGCGTTTTTCACGAACACGGGTTATGGCACGGTGATCGCCGAAGGCAAGGAGACGCGTAAGTTCGGCGACAACTTCTACGTGCTCGAACCCTCGCTCACGGCCGATGTAGCGCTCGTGAAAGCATGGAAAGCCGACAAATCCGGCAACCTGATTTATCGACGCACGGCCCGCAACTTCAACCCGATGTGCGCCATGGCCGGCAAGATCACGGTCGTCGAAGTGGAGGAAATCGTGGAAGTCGGTGAGCTCGATCCGGACGCCATTCACACGCCGGGGATTTTCGTGCAGCGCATCGTGCTGAATGCGCACCCGGAAAAACGCATCGAACAACGCGTCGTGCGCGCAAAAGGAGACTGATCATGGCATGGGACCGGAACCAGATGGCCGCGCGGGCGGGCAAGGAATTGCAGGACGGGTTTTATGTGAACCTCGGGATCGGGCTGCCCACGCTGGTCGCGAACCACGTGCCGGCCGGCATGGAAGTGTGGCTGCAATCGGAGAACGGCTTGCTCGGCATCGGGCCGTCACCGACTGAAGAAGAAGTCGATGCCGATCTGATCAACGCCGGCAAGCAAACGGTGACCACGTTGCCGGGATCGTCGATATTTTCATCGGCGGATTCGTTTGCCATGATCCGCGGCGGCCACGTGAACCTCGCCATCCTCGGCGCCATGCAGATCAGCAAGGACGGCGACCTCGCCAACTGGATGATCCCTGGCAAGATGATCAAGGGCATGGGCGGCGCCATGGACCTGGTAGCGGGCGTGAAACGCGTGATCGTGCTGATGGAACACGTCGCGAAGGGCGACCAGCACAAGATTCTGGAAGAGTGCACTTTGCCGTTGACGGGCAAGGGCGTGGTCGACCGGATCATTACGGATCTAGGCGTGATCGACGTGACGGACGCGGGCCTCAAGCTGATCGAACTGGCTCCTGGCGTCAGTGTGGAAGAGATTCAACAGAAAACCGGCGCGCCGCTGGATGTGAGCGCAGTCAAGTAAGCGTTGAGCGCTGGCGCGGTCTGCCGGCCGGAAAGGGCTGTTCCAACTTCGCGTTGGTGCAGCCCTTTTTTCGTGACTGTTCGTTGACTGTACGACGCCGCGCATAGACCGGTTGGCCAACCTTGTGTCTGACGAAGAAATGCGGCGCGCAAAGCGTTTACAATCGATTTCCATTGATCCATCCGTCATGCAGCAGCGCTACTGCGCCCAAGGAAAATCATGTCCGCGACCATCGTCGAAGCTGCGCCTTCCTTCGTTTCCGAGCCTCGGCAACGCCACGTGCAATGCATCAGCCCGTCCGGTTTGCATCGCATGGCTTATACGGAATGGGGCGATCCCGCAAACCCGCGCGTGCTCGTGTGCGTTCACGGGCTGACACGGTCCGGCCGCGATTTTGACGAGGTGGCGAAGGTGCTCGCGCGGGAGTATCGCGTGGTGTGTCCGGACGTGGTCGGGCGAGGGCTTTCCGACTGGCTTGCCGACCCGAAACATTACGGCGTGCCGCAATACGTTTCGGACATGGTCGCGCTGATCGCACGCCTGAATGTGGAAACGGTGGACTGGTTCGGAACATCCATGGGCGGATTGATCGGGCTGGGACTCGCCGGGCTGCCGAACACGCCCATCCGCAAGTTGCTGCTCAACGACGTGGGGCCGCACATCGAGCCGGTGGCGCTAGAGCGCATTGGCAGCTATCTGGGCCGCGACGAAACCTTCGCCACGCTTCAGGATGGAATCGACAATGCGGCGCAACTCGCGGCGTCCTTCGGCCCGTTGAGCGCCGAGGAATGGCGCGCGATCAATACGCCTCTGATGCACGAGCGCGATGGGCGTTGGGGTTACAGATACGATCCGAAGATCGCCGTGCCCTTTGCAGCTGCAGATGCAAATGCGGCCGCGCTTGGGGAGGCGATCCTCTGGCATTCGCTTGCGGCGATCAAACATCCGGTTCTGGTCGTACGCGGCGAGAATTCGGATCTGTTATCGCGGGAAACGGTCGAAAAGATGGTCGCCACAGGCCAGGCCGTGACAAGCGCTGAGGTCAAGGGTGTAGGTCACGCCCCGGCATTTCTCGCGCCGGAACAGATAGACCTCGCCTACCGCTTCTTCCTCGATACGGAAACACACGAGGCATAATATTGGGCTTCGCACGGTTTTTTTGACAAATCACTTTTCAGAGGCATTCATGGCAGTTATCCGTCTTCATGTCGGCGCGCGTCTTTCCGAAGCCGCGATCCACAACGGCACCGTTTATCTCGCGGGCCAGATTGCCGAAGACACCGATCAGGACATCACGGGTCAGACTCGCGAAGTGCTTGGCCACATCGACCGCTTGCTCGCTGAAGTCGGAAGCGACAAGACGCAACTGCTGTCGGTGCAGATCTACATTTCGGACCTGGCGAATTTCGCCGCCATGAACGCGGCGTGGGACATGTGGGTGCCCGAAGGCAATACGCCCCCGCGCGCGACCGTGGAAGCGAAGCTTGCCAACCCGGCATGCCTCGTGGAAGTGGTTGTCATCGCCGCCTTGTTTGACAAGGCGCATGACTGATAGTCAAACATTGCTTCGCACCTGATCGATCGCATGCCCGATACCGCCGTTTCTCCCGCATTGAACCCCGAGCCGTCCTTCGACGACGCGCTCGCGTTCGTACGCGAACACGCTGGCGACGCGCGGTTGACGAGCGGCGAGTTGCTGGCCGAACACGCAGCCGGCACGGCGCGGATCATGCAGACGTTGAACGTAGATCCGGCGGCAATCGCGGCGGCGGCGCTGTTTGCCATCGCGCCGCATATCGACGATCCGGAACGTGTGATCACCGAACGTTTCGGCGAAGAGGTGCAAAGCCTTGTTGCCGATGTCCGCAAGCTGTGGCGTCTGGGCTCCGTCAGCTCGCGCGCCACGCAGGCGACATTGCCCGAGACGGGCCGCGACGCACAAGCGGCGCGTCGCGCCCAGGTCGAAGCGCTGCGCAAGATGTTGCTGGCGTTTGCGCAAGACATTCGGGTGGTGCTGATCCGCCTTGCATCGCGGCTGCAGTCGCTGCGCTTTTACGCGGCGAACAAGCTTGATCCGTCGCCCGATGTACCGCGCGAGACGCTCGAGATCTATGCGCCGCTGGCAAACCGCCTCGGCATCTGGCAACTGAAGTGGGAACTGGAGGACCTCGCGTTTCGATTCGAGGAACCGCCTACATACAAGCGCATCGCCAAGCTGCTCGACGAAAAACGCATCGAGCGCGAAGCGTATGTGACCAGTGCCATCGCGCGCTTGCAGAAAGAGCTGGCTACGGCGCACATCCGCGCTGAGGTGAGCGGACGGCCGAAGCACATCTACAGCATCTGGAAGAAGATGCGCGGCAAGGAGCTGGATTTCTCCGAGCTGAACGACGTGCGCGCGTTTCGCGTGATCGTCGACGATATCAAGGATTGCTACACGGTGTTGGGTATTGTCCATAACCTGTGGCAGCCGGTGCCGCGGGAATTCGACGACTACATCTCGCGGCCGAAGCCCAATGGTTATCGGTCGCTGCATACGGTGGTGGTCGGTGACGATGGCCGCGCGTTTGAAGTCCAGATCCGCACCATGGAAATGCACAGCTTCGCTGAGTATGGCGTGGCGGCGCACTGGCGTTACAAGGAAGCCGGCACGCGAGCCTACGGCGGGCAGGTGACGGCGGCTGAAAAATACGACGAGAAGATCGCGTGGTTGCGGCAACTGCTGGCCTGGAAGGAAGACGTTTCCGAAAGCGAAGAACCGGGTGCGCAACCCTGGCAGCATCTGCGCGAAGCAACCCTCGACGACGACCATATCTACGTGCTCACGCCGCAGGCGCGCGTGATTGCGATGCCGCACGGCTCGACGCCGGTGGATTTCGCATATCACCTGCATAGCGAACTAGGGCATCGTTGCCGCGGTGCGCGTGTCGATGGCGCCATGGTGCCGCTCAACACGCCTTTGCAAAACGGCCAGACGGTGGAAATCGTCGCGGTGAAGGAGGGCGGCCCGTCGCGCGACTGGCTCAACCCTTTGCTCGGCTATCTGCACAGTCCGCGCGCGCGGCAGAAAGTGCGCGCATGGTTCAACTCGGTCGATTCCGAAGAGAACATCACAAACGGCCGGGCACTGGTTGAAAAGACGTTGCAGCGCGAAGGCAAGACGTCCGTCAATCTGGATCAACTGGCATCGAAGCTTGGCTTCAAGACGCCGGAAGAACTGTATGCGGTTGTAGGCAAGGAAGAGTTCAGCCTGCGCAATATCGAGCAGGCGCTGCACGACACGCCGCCGCCGGAACCCGAACCCGAGGCACCCGCGCAGTTCGAAAAGCGCAGCAGCGGGCAAAGCGTTGCACAGGGTGCGTCTACCGGTGTGCTGGTCGTCGGTGTAGACGCATTGCTCACGCAGCTTGCGCGTTGCTGCAGGCCGGCGCCGCCCGATCGCATCTCGGGGTTTGTAACGCGTGGCAAGGGTATGTCGATCCATCGCAGTGATTGCGCGACATTCCAGCGGATGGCCGAACATTCGCCGGAGCGCGTGCTTGAAACAGCGTGGTCCGCCGATGTCATGAACGGGCGTGGTTCGTCTGTTTATCCGGTGGACCTTGCTGTCGAATCGAACGATCGCCAAGGTTTGTTGCGCGACATTTCCGAAGTGTTTGCACGCGAGAAGATGAATGTGACCGGCGTGAAGACGCAAAGCCGGCGCAACGTTGCCTATATGCAGTTCACGGTCGAGGTATCGAGTGCCGCGCAGATCCAGCGCGCTTGCTCGTTGCTGAGTGAAGTGCAGGGCGTCGTGCGGGCAACGCGGCGCGGCTAACACATTTTCGTTTGTGGTCATGCGGCTTAACGCTTTGAATCAGCAGCGCATTGTTGGGGCTTCTTAAACGTATCGACGAATATCTTCAGTGTCATCGCATGAAAGCACTTGCCAGGATTCAAAACGCACCATATAATTTCGCTTCTTCAGGCTCGTAGCTCAGCTGGTTAGAGCACCACCTTGACATGGTGGGGGTCGTTGGTTCGAGTCCAATCGAGCCTACCAACGAAAGTGAAAGTCCGGTTCGCCGGATTTTCAAAACTGCAGCAAGCGTCTTGGCGCGAAAGGCAAATGAACAAGATGGCACCGCGAACGTTGACCGATACAACTTCGGAACGACGCTAGTCGAGGACCACTTTCGCCTTTGCAGTTGTAGGAAAAGTGAATGCGGCCCCTCGAATGTGGGGCCGCATTTTTTTTGTCTTCGCGCGGTAGTTTCGCGTCTTGCAAGGCATTGTTGAATGAACTTGGACGCCGGCTTTCGGCGTCTTGGAGAACGAAATGGTTTCGATACGTTTGCCCGACGGGTCAGTTCGCCAGTACGACCACCCGGTGACGGTTGCGGAAGTTGCCGCATCGATTGGCGCAGGACTTGCCAAGGCCGCTCTGGGCGGCAAGCTCGACGGCGAACTCGTCGATACCTCCACGCTGATCGAGCGTGATGCATCGCTCTCGATCGTTACGGACAAGGACGCCGACGGTCTCGACATCATTCGTCACTCCACCGCGCATTTGCTTGCCTACGCGGTCAAGGACCTGTATCCGGAAGCGCAAGTCACCATCGGTCCCGTAATCGAAAACGGCTTCTACTACGACTTCGCGTACAGCCGTCCCTTCACGCCGGAAGACCTCGAGAAGATCGAGAAGCGCATGGCCGAGATCGCAAAGAAGGACGAACCGGTTTCACGTCGGGTCGTTACTCGCGGCGAAGCGGTGGACTACTTCAAGAGCATCGGCGAGAAATACAAGGCGGAGATCATCGAATCGATCCCGTCTACCGACGACAT
Source organism: Caballeronia sp. M23-90 (assembly GCF_053574605.1). NCBI lineage: Bacteria > Pseudomonadati > Pseudomonadota > Betaproteobacteria > Burkholderiales > Burkholderiaceae > Caballeronia > Caballeronia sp. M23-90. The sequence continues at coordinate 14,270 of NZ_JBSIPA010000032.1, forward strand.
CAAGCTCTACTCACATGGCGGGTTCACCGACCTGTGCCGCGGCCCGCACGTGCCGTCGACCGGCAAGCTGAAAGTCTTCAAGCTGATGAAGGTTGCAGGCGCCTACTGGCGCGGCGACTCGAAGAACGAGCAACTGCAGCGCATCTACGGTACGGCCTGGACCAGGAAGGAAGACCAGGAAGCGTATCTGCACATGCTGGAAGAGGCCGAGAAGCGCGATCACCGCAAGCTCGCGAAGCAGCTCGATCTGTTCCATCTGCAGGAAGAAGCGCCGGGCATGGTGTTCTGGCATCCGAAGGGCTGGGCGATCTGGCAGCAGGTCGAGCAATACATTCGCCGCCGCCTGAACGAAGTCGGATACCTCGAAATCAAGACGCCGATGATCATGGACCGCTCCCTCTGGGAAGCGTCGGGTCACTGGCAGAACTATCGTGAAAACATGTTCACGACGGAATCCGAAAAGCGCGACTACGCCATCAAGCCCATGAACTGCCCCGGCCACGTGCAGGTGTTCAATCATGGTTTGCGTTCGTATCGCGACCTGCCGCTGCGTTACGCGGAATTCGGCTCGTGTCATCGGAATGAAGCGTCCGGCGCGCTGCACGGCTTGATGCGCGTGCGTGGCTTCGTTCAGGACGACGCACACATTTTCTGTACCGAAGACCAGTTCATTGAAGAATCGATCGCGTTTAACACGCTCGCGATGAGCATCTACAAGGATTTCGGCTTCGATCACATCGACATCAAACTGTCGCTGCGTCCTGACGCCCGTGCCGGCACCGATGAAACCTGGGACCGCGCCGAGCAAGGCCTGCGCGACGCTCTGACGGCCTGTGGTCTGACCTGGGAAGAATTGCCGGGCGAAGGCGCGTTCTACGGTCCGAAGATCGAATATCACATCAAGGACGCGCTTGGCCGCTCATGGCAATGCGGGACGCTGCAGCTCGACATGGTTCTGCCGGAGCGGCTGGGCGCCGAGTACGTGGCCGAAGACAATAGCCGCAAGCGTCCGGTGATGCTGCATCGTGCAATCGTCGGGTCCATGGAGCGATTCCTTGGTATTTTGATCGAGCACCATGCTGGTGCAATGCCGTCGTGGCTCGCGCCAGTGCAGGCTGTGGTACTGAACATCGCGGAAAGTCAGGCCGACTATGCACAGGAACTGACCCAATCGTTGCAAAAACAAGGGCTTAGAGTAGAGAGCGATTTGCGCAACGAGAAGATTAGTTATAAAATACGTGAGCACACGATGCAAAAGGTCCCGTATCTGCTGGTAGTCGGGGACAAAGAACGTGATGCCCATACCGTAGCCGTGCGTGCTCGTGGCGGTATCGACGCTGGCGTTATGCCGGTCGATGCATTCCTTGAGCGTCTGCAGCAGGACGTGCAGGCGTACAAGTAAGCCCACCCGCAGCGCGGCTAGTTTTTTTGAATTTTTAGAGGAAACGTAACATCGCTACTGATAAGTCTGCACATCGCATCAACGGGGAAATCACGGCACCTGAGTTGCGCCTGGTCGGAGTGGACAATGAGCCGCTAGGAATCGTGAAGCTCGCCGATGCTTTCCGCATGTCGGAACAACAAGACGTGGATCTCGTCGAAATCGCGCCTCAGGCTGTTCCGCCTGTCGCCCGGTTGATGGACTACGGCAAGTTCAAGTATTCGGAAGCCAAGAAGCAGCACGAGGCGAAACTCAAGCAGAAGATCGTTCAGGTCAAGGAAGTCAAATTCCGTCCTGGCACCGACGATGGTGACTACAACGTGAAACTGCGCAACCTCACGCGCTTCCTCGAAGACGGCGACAAGACGAAAATCACGTTGCGTTTTCGCGGCCGGGAAATGGCTCACCAGGAAATTGGCATGCGCGTGCTCGAGCGGCTGAAGGCTGACCTCGAAGAGCATGGCCAGGTCGAGCAAATGCCGAAGATGGAAGGGCGCCAGATGATCATGGTCATGGCCCCGAAGAAAAAGAAGTAATGTCGATGGATCGCGCGACCGGAGATTCTTGGGTCTGCGCGGCATCGAATGAGGAGGTTTCAGGGCGTTGCCTGATAATGGCGGCGCTCATGAAAAAGCGGTGATTGTCAAAGTTCGCCGCTCATAAGTGGTATGTGGGTTTCGAAGGGCGGGTCAGGATCGATTGGATCGACCGCACACCCATATCCATCTAATAAACTGGAGTAGTTCATGCCGAAGATGAAGACCAAGAAGAGTGCTGCAAAGCGCTTCGTGGTGCGTCCGGGCGGTACCATCAAGCGTGGTCAAGCCTTCAAGCGTCACATTCTTACCAAGAAGACCACCAAGGTAAAACGCCATCTGCGCGGCTCCACGGAAGTTCATGCATCTGACATGAATTCTGTGCGCGCAATGTTGCCGTTCGCTTAACCCTTAACTGACACTCACAGGAGCGCACTATGCCTAGAGTCAAACGTGGGGTTACCGCACGGGCCCGTCACAAGAAGATCATCAAGCTGGCCAAGGGTTACCGCGGCCGTCGCAATAACGTCTATCGCATCGCCAAGCAGGCGGTCATGCGCGCAGGGCAATATGCCTATCGCGATCGCCGCAACAAGAAGCGTGTGTTCCGTGCTTTGTGGATCACGCGTATCAACGCTGCGGTGCGTCAGCACGACATGACGTACAGCGTGTTCATCAATGGCCTGAAGAAGGCTTCGATCGAACTCGACCGCAAGGTGCTGGCCGACATGGCTGTGTTCGACAAGGCTGCTTTTGCTGCGATCGTCAAGCAGGTAAAAGCCGCCGTTGCAGCCTGATCGAGCTTATTGGCGAGATTGGTACTGCGTGGTTCGTTGGAGCGTTGTCCGGCTGTGATCAAGGACAGTGCTTCAACAGAAAACGGGGCTCGACAAGAGCCCCGTTTTTGTTGGTGAAGCCGGGTTGAAAACTGGCCCGGGAACGATCAGAAGAATTTTGACGATGAAATGATGGGATCAATGGATCTGGACCAGATTGTCGCCGACGCGCGAAATGCCTTCGAACACGCCGCAGACGCGGTCACGCTCGAAAACGAAAAGGCCCGCTTTCTCGGCAAGTCCGGGGTACTCACGGATCTGCTGAAGGGCTTGGGCAAGCTCGATCCCGACACTCGTAAGACCGAGGGTGCGCGCATCAATGCGGTCAAGCAGCAAGTGGAAGCAGCGCTGAACGCGCGCCGTCAGGCGCTGGCGGACGTGTTGCTGAACCAGCGGCTTGCATCGGAATCGATCGATGTCACGTTGCCCGGCCGTGGGCCTGGCGCCGGAAGCCTGCATCCGGTCATGCGCACGTGGGAACGCGTTGAACAGATTTTCAGCACGATTGGTTTCGATGTGGCCGACGGCCCGGAAATCGAGACGGACTGGTACAACTTCACTGCTTTGAACAGCCCGGAAAATCATCCGGCGCGTTCGATGCAGGATACGTTTTATATCGACGGGAAAGATGCCGACGGGCGGCAACTGCTGCTGCGCACGCATACGAGTCCAATGCAGGTGCGCTACGCGCGCATGAACAAGCCGCCGATCAAGGTGATCGTGCCGGGCCGGACGTATCGTGTGGATAGCGACGCCACGCATTCGCCCATGTTCAACCAGGTCGAAGGCCTGTGGATTGAAGAGAACATCAGCTTTGCCGACCTGAAAGGCGTGTACTCGGACTTCCTGAAGAAATTCTTTGAGCGCGATGACATTCTCGTGCGCTTCCGGCCGTCGTATTTCCCGTTCACCGAGCCGTCCGCCGAGATCGACATGATGTTCGAGCATGGCAAGAACGCAGGTAAATGGCTGGAGATCTCCGGCTCGGGCCAGGTGCATCCCAACGTGATCCGCAACATGGGACTCGATCCGGAACGGTATATCGGCTTTGCGTTCGGCAGCGGTCTCGAACGCCTGACCATGCTGCGCTACGGCGTGCAGGATCTGCGCCTTTTCTTCGAAAACGATCTGCGTTTCCTTGAGCAATTTGCCTGAGAAATCTGTCTTGGAGCATGTTGCAACAGGCCGTCGTCCAGACGCAGACACACCTCATTTCGAACTAGACACACATGCAATTCCCGGAATCCTGGCTTAGAACTTTCGTCGATCCGAAGCTGTCGACCGACGAACTCTCGCACGCGCTCACCATGGCGGGTCTCGAAGTTGAGGGGCTCGCGCCGGTCGCGCCGCCGACTACGAAGATCGTTGTCGGGCAAGTGCTGGAAGTGGCGAAGCACCCCAATGCTGACAAGCTCAATGTTTGTCAGGTCGATGCCGGTACAGGCGAGACCCTGACCATTGTTTGCGGCGCGCCGAATGTGGCGCCGGGCATCAAGGTGCCCGTTGCCCTGGTCGGCGCGGAATTGCCGCCGGCTGAAGCCGGTGGTGCGCCTTTCGCGATCAAGCTGTCCAAGTTGCGTGGCGTGGAAAGCCAGGGCATGCTGTGCTCGGCGCGTGAACTGAAATTGTCGGAAGATCATAGCGGCTTGATGATCCTGTCCGCCGAGACGCCAATTGGCGAGGACATCCGCAAGACGCTGAATCTCGATGACACCGTCTTCGAAATCAAGCTGACGCCGAACAAGGCTGATTGTTTGTCGGTGTTTGGTGTGGCGCGCGAAACTGCTGCGATCACGGGTGCGCCACTGCACGCGCTTGATATCAAGCCGGTGACGGCGACCCTCGATGAAATCCTCCCGGTCAAAGTGTCGGCGCCGGACCTGTGCGGGCGTTTCTCCGGCCGCGTGATCCGCGGTGTAAACGCGCACGCTAAAACGCCGGGCTGGATGATTGAACGCCTTGAACGCTCGGGACAGCGCAGCATTTCCGCGCTCGTCGATATCTCTAATTACGTAATGCTCGAACTTGGCCGTCCGTCGCATGTGTTCGACCTGGACAAGATCCACGGCGGAATCGAAGTGCGCTGGGGCAAGAAGGGCGAGACGCTCAAGCTGCTCAACGGCAACACGGTTGAACTGGATGAATCCGTCGGCGTGATCTCGGATGCCCAGCAAGTCGAAAGCCTCGCCGGAATCATGGGCGGTGACAGCACGGCCGTGTCGCTCGATACCACGAACATCTATCTGGAAGCCGCGTTCTGGTGGCCGGACAGCATTCGCGGCCGCGCGCGCAAGTACAACTTTTCGACGGATGCGGCGCATCGGTTCGAACGCGGCGTGGATTTTTCGACCACGGTTGAACATATCGAACGCATTACGCGCCTGATTCTCGATATCTGCGGCGGCAACGCCGGTCCAGTCGATGACCAGACGCTCAACGTGCCCAAACGTGAGCCGGTGAACATGCGTGTCACGCGCGCGAACCGGATTATCGGCGTGAAGATCAGTGCTGAAGAGATCGCGCAAATCTTCACGCGGCTCGGCCTGGAATTCACGCACGACGGCGATGTCTTTGCGGTGACGCCGCCGCCGTATCGATTCGATATCGAGATTGAAGAAGACCTGATTGAAGAAGTCGCGCGCATTTACGGTTTCGAGAAGATTCCGGCGCGTCCGCCTGTTGCGATTAGCGAAATGCGGCCGACGAACGAGACCAAGCGGTCCATTCACGTGCTGCGTCATGCTGTGGCCGCGCGCGATTATGCGGAAACGGTGAACTTCAGTTTCGTAGATGCCGAATGGGAAGCCGATTTCGCCGGAAATGCGAGCCCGGTGAAATTGCTCAATCCGATTGCAAGCCAGCTCTCGGTGATGCGGACCACGCTGTTCGGCAGCCTGATCAGTGTCTTGCGCTACAACCTGAACCGTCGCGCGGACCGGATTCGTGTGTTCGAAGCCGGCCGCGTTTTCCTGCACGACCCGTCGATCAAGGCTGGCGAGCTGGCGGTTGAAGGATTCGCTCAACCGAAGATGATCGGTGGCCTGGCTTACGGCCCGGCGCTCGAAGAACAATGGGGCGCGCCGTCGCGCGCCGTTGATTTCTTCGATGTTAAAGGCGACGTCGAGGCCTTGTTTGCGCCGGTAACGCCGCGTTTCGTGAAGGCGGAACATCCGGCGCTGCATCCGGGGCGCAGTGCCCGCATCGAGATCGACGGCCGCGCGGTGGGCTGGGTCGGCGACCTGCATCCGCGCTGGATGCAAAAGTACGACTTGCCGCACGCGCCGGTGTTGTTCGAAATCGAAGCTGAAGCATTGATGCAGCGTGCGCTGCCGGTGCCCGCCGACGTAACAAAATTTCCGCCGGTCCGCCGTGATATCGCGGTTGTCGTTGACCAGAAAGTGGAGGTTCAGGCGCTCCTCGACGAGCTCGAAAGCGCTCGTTCGGAGCCCGCCTGCAAGTACATCACGAAGCTTGCTTTATTCGATGAATTCCGTCCAAAATCAAGCACTTCCGGTGGGTTGGGTGAGCATGAGAAAAGCCTTGCCTTCCGTGTAACGTTGCAAGATACTGGCGGGACGCTTCAGGACGAAACGGTCGATACGGCCATCAAAACATTGGTGGAACGCTTGACTCGAGTACATGGCGCGCGATTGCGCGGATAGCCAGTAGCTGGCCCCCTCCGTCTTCATCGTCACGCCATTTTTTCGATATGAACCAAATGAACTCGAGTGATTTCGAAGCCCTTCTTTCGGCGCAACGCAGCGCCATGATCCGAGACGTCTCCACTTCGAACGGTGCGGCAACGGCGGAAACGCCTACGCTCACCAAAGCCGAATTGGCGGAGATGCTATTCGACCATGTCGGGTTGAATAAGCGCGAAGCCAAAGACATGGTGGAAGCATTTTTCGAGGTGATTCGCGACGCCCTTGAAAGCGGCGACAGTGTCAAGCTATCCGGCTTTGGCAACTTCCAATTGCGCGACAAACCGCAGCGTCCCGGCCGTAATCCAAAAACGGGAGAAGCCATTCCCATTGCGGCGCGCCGTGTCGTCACGTTTCATGCGAGTCAGAAGTTGAAAGCGCTGGTGGAAGCTGGTGCTGAAAACAGTTTCGGCCGCTGAAGTGACGGGCATACGGTATGTATCGCCCGAGCGCTTATTAGCGATATCCGCAAGTTTCGCGACATTCACCACCACGGTTGATTGACGATGGAAAAAGTCGTCCTGCCTCCAATCCCTGCCAAACGCTACTTCACCATTGGTGAAGTGAGCGAGCTTTGCGGCGTCAAGCCGCATGTGCTGCGCTACTGGGAACAGGAATTCACGCAACTGCGGCCCGTGAAGCGGCGGGGCAATCGTCGTTATTACCAGCATCATGAAGTCCTGCTGATCCGCCGCATTCGCGAACTGTTGTATGAGCAGGGTTTTACCATCAACGGCGCGCGTAACCGGCTCGATTCACACGGACGTCCGAATGGGAATGCCGCCGATACTGACGACATTGCAGAGTCGGGTGGAGTATCCGAGGTGAATGTCTCGGTCGATGTCGATCAGTTGCGTAAAGATTTGCTTAAAGTGATCGATTTATTGGGCGGATGAGTTAGAGGCTGAACGAGAGGCTGGGTCAAAGGCCAGTTTCATGTACGCGAAAAGGCGTCGCCGATTAATCAGCGACGCCTTTTGGCTTTATCGGACTGACGAATTGGAAAATGATTGTTAATGGCTTCACGCCTCGTCATTTTCTCGCATTGTCGCGCCGGATTTCGATCAGCGGTAAATCCGGTTCCGAGAGCATTGCCTTCAACACATCATTGGCGAAATCTTCGACGACTGCATGCCACTCTACAGTTCCTACCGGAAAGTCAGCGGGAGACGCCTTTCCTTGCGCCTTGCGAATTGCGCCGACACTGATGCTCAACGCCCGAGCTCTTAGAAAGGTCGGATCATTGGAGTTGTCGGGAGTGTTAAGTTCGTGGTCCATAGATGGGCTTTCGGCCACCGGCAGTAAAACTTTAGCTTTATTTAAAGGGACGGAAGCGAGGCTGCGCATGTAAACGTAGAACGGTAACGCGCTTCACTGAAAGAAAGAAGCAGCCCAGGCCATATAAACAACAGGCGATTCAATCAGAAGAAAGGTAAATGGTCAGAGAAATAAAGTTCGCATTAAATCAGTCAATTAACGTAATCAACCCTTGAATCGTCTCACCACACGTTTGTTCAAGATTTCAAGCCGAACGGAATTATGCATCGAGATTGCCTGCAATGCCCGGATTAACGGTAAAAGTGATTCATGTATGTACTTCGAACGTAATTTTAGATGGCAAAAAGTACTGCGGTTTGCATGGATACGATAAATTCAAAAGATGGCGGCGCAGCACGAATGGCTCACCCAGTTTTTTTGACTGAGTTTGTCGATCTATCAGGGTTTGGCACGTCGCGTTATGGCAGGCGCTCGAGCTGCGCCGGCTCTGGTGGTCAAATCCTCTCAATCAAGGAGCACTGCAATGCCCACGTCTACAGTCAAGCCAATCCCGGACGGGATGCATACGATTACGCCTCATCTGGTTTGCAAAGGCGCCGCCGACGCAATCGCGTTTTATATCAAGGCGTTCAATGCAGTCGAACACACGCGACTGCCCGGACCTGGCGGCACGGTGATGCACGCCATGCTGGGTATCGGCGATTCCACGCTGATGCTTGCCGAAGAGTTCGAGAATTGCGGCAATCATAGTCCGCTCACATTGAAAGGCTCGCCGGTGACGCTGCATTTATACGTGAACGACGTAGATGCCGCGTTCGCTCAAGTCGTTGACGCGGGTGCCAAGGTCATCATGCCGGTGACCGACATGTTCTGGGGTGACCGGTATGGCCAGGTCGAAGATCCGTTCGGTCACCGCTGGTCGCTCGCAACGCATACCCGTGATTTGAGCCCGGAACAGATCCGGGAAGCAATGGCGGCAATGCCGCAACAGTAATTCGAAACGAAAGGCGGATTGGCTCCGCCTTCATTCATCAAATAACAAAAATGAATTTGGGATGAGGCACGCGCGCCGGTACCATCGCGCGCTTGATAGCTTTTTTACAGCTTATTTTCCGGCTTCATTCAGCGTAGCCCATCCCATGTCTACTTCCTTCGCGGCAGAGCCCGCAATTGCGTCTTCGGCCTCCGATGCAGCGCGTCCCGTCATCCGCAGTGCCGCCGATGTCTCCCAGCTCGTCAACCGCGGCGCTGCAGTGGGAAGCGATGCGCGCATCGTCATCGCGATTGCGTTGGGTGGTGTTTTCCTCGATGCCTACGATCTCGGCGCGCTAGCGTTCGGCGTCAAGGATATCGCCCGCGAGTTTTCGCTGACGCCGGCGGCAACGGGTTTTGTCGCGTCGGCCATTACTTTCGGGGCGATCATCGGTGCGTTCCTGGGCGGTTATCTCACCGACAAGATCGGCCGATACCGCGTCTTCATGGCCGACATGTTCTTCTTCGTCGTCGCGGCGATTGCGTGCGGCCTCGCGCCCAATGCCTGGGTGCTGGGCGGAGCGCGTTTCGTGATGGGGTTGGGCGTCGGTATCGATTTGCCTGTCGCGATGGCGTTTCTCGCCGAGTTTTCGCGTTTGAACGGCCGCGGCAACAAGGCGGCGCGCATCGCGATGTGGTGCCCGACGTGGTACGCCGCCATCAGCGTGTCTTATCTGCTCGTGCTCGCTTTGTACGCCGTGCTCCCGGCCAGCCATTCAGGCTGGTTGTGGCGCCTGACTCTGGGCTTTGGCGCATTGCCGGCGCTGGTGATCATCGCGATCCGCAGCCGCTACATCAGCGAATCGCCGGTTTGGGCCGCGAACCAGGGTGATCTGCGCGGCGCTGCCCAGATTTTGAAGCGCTCGTACGGCATCGATGTCGAAGTCGATGCCACCGCGCTCCAGGGCACAAAGGCGCCGGTGCACAAGGCAACGTGGAGCAACTACGGCGTGTTGTTGCGTGGTGTCTATCTTCGCCGGACCGTGCTCGCGACCATCATTGCCGTGGCTTCATCGTTTGCGTATAACGCCGTGGCCTTTGGCCTGCCCGTGATCATCTCGAGTTTCCTCGCGCAGTCGATGCTCACCACCATCCTTGCCTCGCTCGCGTTGAACCTGTGTTTTGCGTTCGTAGGTGGACTGATCGCCGTGCGCACCGTGCCAAAGGTCGGCGCGTGGAAGCTGACCGTGCTGGGCTATGCCTTCCAACTGGCGGCGCTGATCGGTCTTGCTGTGGTCGGGCGGCCGGCCGGCGGCGCACAAGTCGTCATGGCGATCGGCTTTCTCGCCGTGTTCCTGCTCGGCCAGGGATTCGGTCCCGGCTCGCACAGCATGACCTTCGCGTCGCTCAGCTATCCAACGTCGCTGCGGGGCGTTGGCGTGGGTTTCAACCAGACGCTGATGCGTGCCAGTTCGACTGTATCGCTCTTTCTGTTTCCTGTGCTCTCAGCGGCGCTTGGCACGAAGGTCTTCTGGATCATTGCGGTTGCGCCGCTGGCGGGGCTCATCGCGTTGCTTGCCATCCGATGGGAACCGTCAGGCTATGACGTCGATGCCGAGGATTTCGGGCCGGCCAAGCAGGCTTGATGTTGGCTTGGTTGCGGCTCAGTGATGGCTTGATGCAGCACCGCGTGCGAATGAGATGAAACGCCGGTACGATTGCTCGTGGTGAGTCCAAGCGCGGCTTGTTTTACGGCTGCATTACTTTATGTTCACGGGGAAAAGATGATCGTTGAAATGCGTATTTATCATTGCGCGCCGGGCCGTTTGCCAGCGTTGAACGACCGGTTCACCAACATCACGCTGGATTTCTTCAAGAAATATGGCATCGAACCGATCGGGTTCTGGACGACGATCGCCGGCCCGAGCAATCACGCTCTGACTTATCTGTTGAAGTGGGAAAGTCTCGCTGAGCGCGAAGAAAAGTGGAACGCGTTCCAGGCCGATGCGGAGTGGATCGCCAAGCGCGCCGAGACCGAGGCGAAGTCGCCGATCGTCGAACGCATCGAGAATCACTTTTTGGCGCCGACGGCTTATTCAGCATTGCGTTGATAAGCGAAGCTGTTCGAAAAACGCCCGGTTATTTAGACGATAACCGGGCGTTTTCGCGATTGGGTCATGCTGCGCGCAGCGAAGTGACGTTGTCGTCCTTCGAACTCCGCCGCGATATACGTCGACCTCCTGTTTGCGACGGCTGCGCGATTTCGGGCAGGCGGCCATGCTCCTGGAAGTACCCGATCAATTCTATGGCGGCGCCGTATTCCCGCTGGACGAACCAGCTTTTCAAGGCGATCAGGAAGCCGTCGATGGCGTCATCGCCGAAATCCTGCGCGACTTCCGCGAGCGCTTCGGCGAGTGCATTGATGCGCGGCTGCGCTGACAACGTGCTTGCGATATGGGATGCGCTTCTGGACACGATCATGGCGTGAACGAGCCAGAGCTTGCTGTCGAAGGCGGGGTTCTTTGTCTTTTTGCGGGCTGGCTTGCGTAATTTGTTGCTCTTGCTGGCTGACATGTGTGTTTCCCCGGAATGCGGCAGTGCAAATCGCGGCGCAACTGCGCCGGCTTGTCTGGCCTTGGCGTTTATAGTTGATTGATAGCGTTGGGAGCACCTTGAAAAGAAACTCGAATGATGCCCACAAAGGTCTATACGCGGCGAAGGCGCACTCGGATGCGTGCAGTGCAGCAAAATCGTTGACCGATCAGGAAGTAAACGAAAAAAGGACCTAGGCGGTTAAGCCTAAGTCCTTCATCAAACTGGTCGGGGCGAGAGGATTTGAACCTCCGACCACCTGCACCCCATGCAGGTACGCTACCAGGCTGCGCTACGCCCCGAAAGAGGGAAAGTATATCAGAGACTTTCGAAATTTTGAACCGGCGGACTCATTTTCGAGCGAAGTTCCGAGCAATTCACTCCTGCACGAAGCAAATGGCGTTCATTCTGTCAAGGCACAATCGGCCGCCGAACAAGCGCCAGTCAATAACGCAATTCGGACTGCGTGTATTCGGACGTCTGGATCATCACGGATGGCTCGTCCTCGCTGCGGTCGCGCAGACGGAATCTCAGCGCCATGATGGCCGCAACCATGCACGGAATCACGTAAGCAATCGCGCGCTCTCCGCAGGCGGATAACGACGATAAATCGATGTAGTGCTCCTTGTCCGTCGTCGTCGCTGATGCGAAGACGAAAGTCAGAACGAAGTCCAGCACCATCGCGAGAATGGAGAAGCCAACAAAGAGCAGTGCGCCGTTCCAGACAAGCTCTCGCCGCGCGTTGTTCAACGCATTGCAGATCAGGATGGCGGCGGCCAGCAGCACGAAATTGAGAATTAACGGAAACCAGGGGAAAGTCATCACCAGCCCGACGGGGTTATCTTGAGAGTAAAAGGTCGCTTCAACGAAACAAATTGCGAATCGGCGCGATCTTCACACGGGCGGTGACACGTTTTGAATACGATTTATCCTAGTTTTCGGGGCGGGTTTGAAGGACCCCGCGTATCGATGAAATCGTTGGTCGAAAGCGTCTCGGAGACAAAATCGATAAATGTCCGCACCTTGGTCGTCATGTACTTGCGGCTCGTGTAGACGGCGTAGACGCGTGGTGCGAAGGTCGTGTAAGCAGGAAACAGATGCGTCAGCGCGCCCGACGCCAGATCGTGCTCCACGATCCATTTCGGCAAATAGGCGAGGCCAAGACCTGCGCGTACGAGCTGAAGCGACATGGAGCTATCGTTGGTCTTCAGCACTGCGTTGTTCTTGACGGCGAATACACCGTCCGGGCCGGTGAATTCGACGCTGTCCACGCTGGTGTAGGTTGGCAAGACGATTTCATGGCGTTCGCCGAGGTCGCGCGGATGCTGCGGCTGACCACGACGCTGCAAATAATCGGGCGAACCCACGAGCACGAACGGCACCTTGCAAAGCGGGCGGACGATCATGGTCGGCGACGGTTCCGACGTCGCGCGCAAGGCCATGTCGTAACCTTCTTCGACGAGATCGACGAAGCGGTTTTCCAGCCGCAGATCGATCAGCACTTCGGGATATCGCGCACGATAAGCCACAAGGATATCGGCGAATTTCGCATTGGCGAACCAGCCCGGCGCCGTGATCTTCAGCACGCCGCGCGGTTTGTCGGTTTGTGAACCGACCGCGGATTCAGCGGCCTGCAGGATGTCCAGCGCTTCGCGGCATTGCTCGTAATAGACGCTGCCTGCTTCAGTCAGGCTCAGGTGCCGCGTGGTCCGGTTCAAGAGGCGCACGCCGAGTTGCCGCTCCAGGTTCGCGACGTGTTTGCTGGTCATCGCCGTCGAGATGTCGAGCCGCTCGGCTGCCTTCACAAAGCTGCCGGCTTCAACGACATCGCGGAACACGCGCAAGCTGGTCAATCCGTCCATGAGACTTTCCCGGCAGGAAACAAAACGCTCAGTTTAGCGGCGTTTATCGATGGAACGGGGTGTGGTCGGGCGCTTCGGCCATTCATCGAGTTCATCGTTGAAGAGCGATGCAATTACGCCGCGCAGCCACATGGTGCGGGGATCGTTGTGAAACTTCCGGTGCCAGTGCTGTTTCAGGTCGAAGTGGGGCAAGGGCAGCGGCGGCTCGGCAAGCATGATGGACGCGTGCTCCTCCACATACGCGTAGCCGATCGCGTGCGGCACGGTCGCAATCAGGTCGGTGCGCGAGAGGATGAAGGGCAAGCTCATGAAGTGCGGCGTCTCGAGCACGGCACGGCGGCGGATACGTTTTTTATGGAGGAAATCTTCGAGGAGTTCCTGGCTGCGGCCTTCTGCGCGCACCACGGCGTGGCCGCATTCAATGTACTGCGCGAGCGTCAGCGGTCCACGTGCGCACGGATGATCGCGCCGCATCAAACAGATGAACCGATGCGAAAAGAGCCGTTGCTGGAAGAAGTTGGCGCCATCGAGATCGGGGAAATAACCGACGGCCAGATCGATTTCGCCATTTTCCAGCGCACGTTCGACCTGATCGTGTTTCAACGATACCGACCGCAAATTCGCCCGTGGCGCCGCGACCGCGAGTGTTTGCAACAATCGCGGCAAGAAGACGATTTCCCCCACATCCGACAATGCGATGGCAAAGGTATCGGTCGTCACGGCGGGATCGAAGTGCTGGGTGTCGAGCAGACCGCGCTCGATGCGGTTCAGCGCCTCGCGCGCCACGGGCACAAGGGCGAGGGCA
>NZ_JBSIPA010000330.1:0-7592 GCF_053574605.1 Caballeronia sp. M23-90
TCGCACGCGCAGGAGGGCGACGGCATTGAGGCGAATCTCAGCCCGGTCGCGCCGGCATTTCGCCGCGTGCTCGAAGACCTGATTCCGCTTGCGCAGGCGCGCCAGATCGATATTGGCGTGACCGGAGATTCAGACGTTTGGGTCCCCGCCAATGAAGCAGACCTGGGCACGGTGCTAAAGAACCTCGTCGATAACGCCATCCGCTATACGCCGGCGGGCGGGCGCGTGGACTTGTCGGTGCATACGAAGGACGGTCGTACGTCGATCGTTGTCGAAGACAACGGTCCGGGCATTCCCGAGGAAGAACGCGCGCGGGTGTTCGACCGATTTTATCGTGTGCTTGGCTCGGGGCAAAGCGGGTCTGGGCTTGGGTTGTCAATTGTGCAGACGATCGCGACCCGGATAGGCGCATCACTTGCGCTAGGAGACGCAGTCTGGAGTGAGCGCGGCGGCCTTCGCGTCACATTGACTTTTTCGATAGTGGATCAGCCCAGTGCATCTCTTGAACCAGGTCACAAACGCCCCAATGAGCCGGGAGCCTGTAGCGTAGTGTCAAACCGTCACCCTTGCGGGACAGGGCTGCAAGAGGATCGGTGACGTTTTGAGCGCCGCGCATTACGGGGTAGAGGACGGATGTCAATTTTCGAGTGAAGGGCCAGAGGGAATGTCGACAAGGGCGATGATGCGCGCCATTTCGGAGGCGAACCTACTTCGCTCTGCTTGCTGATTTCCGCGACGTTCTTTGATTAGTAACCCAAAGCAGTTTTCCGAGATCTTGCAAGATGGTGCGAGCTGCTGACTGGTCAAATTGAAAATCTCGCACTATCTGCAAAAGGGGTCGGTCGAGATCGACTCAGGTCACGGATATATGAGCGCTGCCCGATAGATGATCGCAGCTTCGAGTCCCAGGACGTGCAAGTTGGACCAGAGCTGGAACGGCTCCGAAGTAAGATTTCCCGGCGGCCGTCTAGGGACGTAAGCGCCTCCTAAGTCTGAAGCCCTAAGCTTGTTGTCTCTCAGTTGTCCGGGCCTCGTGGTTTGGTCAACACTTTACGGCGTGGAAAGTTCACGCCGTTTTTTTGTCCCTTCTGCTGTCGGCGGGTACATTTACCGTCCCTAGGCATTGATAGGTCGAGGGTGCTTGTTCGTCGGATCCTCTCTGGGTACGTCGAACAGGCTATGAGCGACTCGGAAACCGAGGAATTACTGCAAACGGACCGTCGGCGGTATTGACTACGCGCGATGCGCCACATCCGATACGTTAGAACTCGACTAGCATGGAATAACGAATAGGACATTGAGGTTCAAATGGTTAGGCGGTATTCGCGTGCCCGTGATGCAGCAATTTATACGCTACCGATGTTTGGCAAAGACCTTTTCGCGGAGGTGCCGTTTCCTCAATCCTGGAACATTGCTCCCGGAACGGTTCAACCCGTAATTTATTGCGGCGGACCGACGTCCGCCCGCTGGGGTTCGTACCTGTCTTTGCAGGTACGAGACGACCTATGCTAACAAGCTGTCGTCTTGACGACAAAAACTCAGAGACATGGAAAACGATGTGTCGAATTGCACGTCTCATCGTTCCGGCAGATGGTTGGTACGAATGGTTGGCGACGGATGGTGTCGAACAGCCCTACTTCATAAAACCAAAAGATGGCGGCCCCGTGTTCTTGGCGGCGTTGAGTAGTTTTTCATTCGACGGAGAAGCCCAGGCGACCGACGGATTCGTAATGGTGTCGAGCAGTACGGACGTCGGGATCGTTAACAGTCATTCGCATCGACCCGTCGTCTTGAATGCATTCGATGCCGTCCGATGGTTGCATCCAAAGACTACGTTTGGCCTCGCGAAGAAGATAGCGGCTGATTCAATAATGCCAAGGCAAATGTTCCGGTCATTTCAGGTGAGCGTTGGCGTGAACAGTGTTCGCAACGATGAGCCTGCATTCAATGATCCGCTGTCCGATGGCATCGCTATGTCCCTTGAATGACATTCGAACGTGCAGGTCGAAGTACATCAAGCGATGGCGTTCGATGCCGCAATGCTGATTCAAAACATTAAATAATGAAGAACTCGACACTATTAGAATTGCGTTCGAGAGCGAGAGCGCTTCAGAACAGATCAAGAATAAGCGCGATGGATGACGTTGATTTTTTCGTTTCTGTGATGCGGCTCATCAATGATACGGAGCGAGCGTTCGAGGGGATTGAGCAGGCGACTTTATTGTTATCTCAGGCCTCGTCGTATGCGACGAGTGCGCATATGGAACTGGCACTCGCGGCGATTCAGGCTCTGTTCGTGACCATCGGTTGCTCAGGGGATGATCCGGAGGCGCATCTTTAGACTCGAGTCATGGCGCTGCGTCCAAGGTGGTGTGTGTAGCGTTACAACAAGAGAGCACGCGCCTCCATATTCTACTGGCGAAAGGCCGTGACGGGCATCGATGATGCGAGCGTCGACGTCGTCTGTTTGCCGGGAATCAGGGACATCCGGTTACGTACGCGTGCCGCGTTCTTTCAGCTTGATTATTGCAACATTAACGCCCCGTATCGAGCTAAGCGTCCCTTAAGGGAGCCTCAAGCATCGTACGTCGGCGCACTGTCTGTTGCGCTGCTTCAACATCCCCGATCCGATCAACTTGCGTGATTCCTATCAGATGGTCTTTCCGGACAACCAGGAGATTGTCCCGGATTTTTAATTGTCGGGTCTGATCGGCGATAAGCAATTGATGTATTAAACGCATTAACGTCGCGAAGTTTTTAAATAACCATGAGCATTTTTTCTGAGTGTTGATCCAATGCTTCCCGTTGATCGATTTGACGGCAGGCGCGCATGCCGGTCAGCCGGGAATACCCAATTGCGATTTCAGGAGACAAAAATGAAAAGACGGATAAAGCAATACGGCGCATTAGTCGCTGCCGGATCGATGGTCGCTCTGCTGCTCGCCGCGTGCGGTGGCTCGGACAACGGCGGCGGTTCGACGCCCCATCTGATAACCAACATTGCGGTGCCCAACTCAGCAAGCCCTGCGTTCAGTTTCGACATCAGCTACGCAGACCAGGGCAAATACTTCTTGGCGGACCGGAACAACAAGGCCATCGATGTCGTGGATACGACCACCAACAAGCTCATCGCACAGATACCGGGTGGTTTTGCCGGCAATGGCGCAACAACCACGGATTCCGGGCCGGATGGCCTGATAGGCTTGCCAGGGACGAGCACGCTGTATGCGGGTGACGTCAATGGCGTCAAGGTTTTCAATACTTCTAGTCAGACTCTTACTAAGTCCATCCCGATCGCGACCACGGGTAATCGCACCGATGAAGGGTGCTTCGATCCGGACGACCACCTCGTTGCAGTGGCGAATCCGGCAGACACGCCACCATTCCTTACGTTCATCAACACGGACACGCAGGCTGTCGTGTCGAAGCTGAACTTCAACGGTTCGTCGGGCCTCGAGGCATGCGAGTACGACGCCAGCACGAAGAGCTTCCTGATCAACAACGACGGTACGGCAGTCAATCCGGACGGCGAGCTTGACCTCATCCCCGCGAGCTCGGTGACCGCGGGACAACCCGCTGTGACGAAAGCGTTTCCCCTCGGCGCGTGCGCACCAGCCGGACTTGCACTCGGACCGAATCAGGATGTCATGGTGGGCTGCGATCCTGGCGCCGGCGATCCGCTGATAACACTGATCCTCGACCGCACGAGTGGCGCTGTGCTGGCCAAATTACCGTTTGGCGGCGTCGACCAGATCGCCTATGACAAAACATCGAATCGCTATTTCCTGCCCGCGCGACATTGGGTGACGAGCGGCACGGCGGCGGCATCGGGATTCACCCCGGAGATGGCGATTGTAGATGGCACTAGTCGGACGATCGTCGCTCAGGTCGCTGTTGGCACAGGTGCACATTCGGTCGCGGTCGATGGTCCGTCAGGCCAGGTCTATGTGCCGTTCCAAGCGGGCAGCGCGGCGTTCCCGAACGGCGGTATCTCAGTGTTCTCTGTGCATTGAATGCAACGTGAGTGCGTCGCTTCGTGCTGCATGCCGGCGACGCACTTGACCGACCCGTCACCACACGGTCTTGTCTCCAAACCGAGCGTCGGTGAATCCTGCGGCTGAACGACTCGGCTTCTTCCAGCTTTGAACAATCCGTTCGACATCGCAGATTCACTTTAGAAGGCAGTCTTCTCTTTTAAAAACAGCTTCAGCAACGCCGGTAGCAGCAACAGCACAAGCGGCATCTGGATGATCAGCCCCGAGATGATCGCAATCGCGAGCGGCTGTTGCATGGCCGAGCCCTGGCCGAGTGCAAACGCAAGCGGCAGCAGCGCGAGGATTGCTGCGATCGTTGTCATGGCGATCGGGCGCAAACGGTTGCCGCCTGCCGTCACGATGGCGTAACTCAGGGGCATGCCTTCCTTGAGTAATCCCTGCAGCTCCGAGACATAAAAAATCGCAACCTCGGTCACGATGCCGATGATCATCGTCATCCCCATCATGGCCGAGATATTCAAGTCGATGCCTGTCAGCCACAAGCCGATGAACACCGCGCCCGTCGCAAGCAGAGGCATGGCGAGCACGCAGAGCGCAATCACGAATCGCTCGTAGAGAAATAGAAGCAGGGCGAACACCAGCGCCACGGCAGCGCCGAACACGGTCATCAGACCCTTGAACGCGATCTGTTGCTGCTGATAAAGCCCGCCCAGTTCGTAATACACGCCAGCGGGCAATAGTTGTTTGCCATCGAGCAGCTTTTGCACGTCGGCGACGGTCGAGCCGAGATCACGTCCATCGATACGAGCCGTCACCGCGACCATGCGCTTGAGGTTGTCGCGGCTGATCTCGGGCTGACCCGTGACCACCACTTGCTCGGCCACGCGCGACAGCGCGAAGAGATGACCATCGGGCGCACGGATCTGTAGCTGGCCGAGCGCGGTATCGGTCATGTGCAGAGCACCCGCCACGCGCACGCGGATACCAATGGTCTTCGGTCCAACCTGGTATTGCGTCGCCAGGTTCCCTTCCACCATGTCCGACACAGCCTGCGCAATGCTCTGGATGTCCATGCCCTCGGCGGCCGCAGCTTCGGGCAGGATGTGCAATTCCAGCGCGTCCCCGGCCGGATTGATGCCGTCGTTGACGTCCACGATTCCATGTACTTTGCCGATGGCCGCGGCGACCTTCCTGGCCGTGGCATCAAGCGTAATCTGGTCATCGGAAAAGATCTTGATCTGCACTGGCTGAGGCACGGCGGTGAGGTCGCCGATCAGGTCGTCCATGAGTTGCGCCAGTTCAAACGAAACGCCGGGAACGTGTGATTGGATGGACGTACGAATTTCTTCCATGACCGTATCAATAGGCTCCCGCTTGCCCGGCTTCAGCTTTACGAAGAAATCGCCCTTGTTGGGTTCCTGCAGGTCGCCGCCAAGCCCGGCGCCGGTCCGTCGCGAGTAAGTTGCAACGTTGGGGTTCGCGCGGATGATTGCCTCGACCTGTTTTATCAGCCGGTCCGACTCGGTGATCGAGGTCCCGGGTTCGGTGTGATAGTCAAGCACGAATCCGCCTTCATCCATGGACGGCATAAAACCGCTGCCGACCCGCGTAAAGGCCAATACAGCCACGACCACAAGCGGGATCAATCCGGCGAGAACAAACAAAGGGCGCGTCGTCACGCGTTTCACGAGCTTGTCGTATCGCAGGTTTATCCATCGTGCAAAAGGGGTTTCGCGATGTTCTTTCGCGTCTTTTGCCGTGAGCCAGTGATCGCATAGTATCGGCACGGCAAGCCAAGTGACGAGGAAAGAAATGAACAGGGCGCTTGCCATGGTGACCGAGAGCGCCTTGAAAAATGCCCCGGTTACGCCCGACAAAAACGCGAGTGGAACAAAAATGACCAGCGTAGCCGACGACGATCCCGCGAGCGGGCGCGTGAACTCCGTCGCGGCGGCCATCACGCGGCCCTGGAACGGCCGTCCGCCGCCTTCGCGCATCCGCCGCACGATATGCTCGATCATCACAATCGCGTCGTCGATCACAAGCCCGACCGCCGCAGCCATTCCACCGAGCGTCATGATGTTGAAGCCCATGCCGAAAACGTCGAGCAACAGGATGGTCGACGCCATCACGACCGGTACGAGGGCCACCGCGATGACCGTGATCTTCCAGTTGCGCAGGAAGGCGAATAGCGTGAGCGCCGCCAGCACCACGCCGATCAGGATCGCGTCGCGCACGCTGGTTGCCGAGGCCACCACGAGTTCACTCTGGTCGTACCAGTTTGCCAGCTTGACACCGGGCGGCATCTGTTGCCGAAATGATCGAAGACGGGCGCGGACTGCGGCGGCCATCGCAACGCTGTTCGCCCCGGGTTGCTGATAGATGTTGAGCAGCACTGCATCATGGCCGTCCGCGGTCACGCGCAGCCATTGCGGCAACGTGCCCTGCGTGACGGATGCGATCTCACCGAGACGGATCTGGCTGGCGCCGGGGCTCGAAACGACCACATTGCGCAACGCGGCCACGCTTGTGACGGTCGAGTTTGCAATGACGAGATATAGCTTGTCGTGGTCCTCGATACGGCCGGTCGCCATCAGCACGTTGCTCGCGCCAATCGCCCGGGCGACGTCCGCCGCGGATAACTTGTAGACCGCCAGCCGCGCCGGATCGATGGCGACTTCGAGTTCGTCTTGCGCACCACCTGTGACTTCCACGCGCGCGACGCCCGTAACCGACGACAACATGGGGCGCATCTGGAATTGCGCCACGTCGTGCAACACGGTCAGCGACTGCTGGGCCGAGGTCAGGCTGTATGCCAGCACCGGGAACACGGTCGGGTCCATCCTGCGAACCTGCATCGAAGTGCCTGGGGGCAGCGTCGCAAGGATTTCACTGATCGCCGATTGCGCCTGCAGGGTCGCCTGGGCCATATCCGTCCCCCAGTCGAAGTTGATCGAGATTTCGGCTGCGCCGCGACTCGTTTTCGATGTGACATCGCGCACGTTGGGCACGCGTCGCAATGCTTCTTCTACCGGCGTGGTGACTAGCGTGGCCATCTGTTCGGCGGGACGGTCGCCGGCATCGAGTGAAACCACCGCGCGCGGAAACGCAACGTTGGGAAAGAGCGAGGTGGGCAACTGCAACCCCGTCAATGTGCCCGCAATAGCCAGGAGGGCGATCACGAACAGCAGCGAACGCCTGTGAGCTTGCATCCAGGAGCCGAACGTCATTGGGCGGCGCCCCCGGCAGCGTGGACGGTCATGCCGTCCTTCAACTCATAGTTGCCGCTGACAACGAGCGGCAGTGTGGCGTCGAGTGCGCCGTCAACGCCGTATCGATCGCCGTTTTCGATCACCGTCGCGACGTCGATCCGGTGCGCCTTGTTGTTTCTCGCGAGCTGGTAGACGTACGCGTGTTTGTCGTCCTTCAGCACGGCAGCGCGCGGAACGATCCAGTGGACGCCCGTGCGGGGTTGCGTCGCGGATTGTAAAAGCGCTTGCGTCGTCCAGTGCCATTGATTGCCTCCTTGAGATGAGCGTGAGGGAGCGGTAAGCGATGAAACACATGCCCGATTTTCTCACGACTCCCGGCCTTATC
>NZ_JBSIPA010000331.1:0-7577 GCF_053574605.1 Caballeronia sp. M23-90
TGGCCGCCTCGATCTGCTCATCCAGAATGCGGCCGTTTCGAACACGAAGAAGCAGCCCGGGCAGACCGTCGAGGAGTATTCGAGCACGACACGACCGAGCAATGTATCTCTCGATGAAATGCGCGCAGTGTGGGACACCAATGTCTTCGGTGTGCTTGCCGTGTATCAGGCCATGCTGCCAATTTTGCGCAAGACGCCGGGTGCTCGCATCATCAACGTATCGAGCGGCGTCGGGTCGTTGACGACGAATCTGGACCCGGCTTTCCCGTATCGCGGGATCTTTGGGCCCGTCTACCCCGCGTCCAAGACGGCGCTCAATGCCTTGACGGTCGCCATGGCTATCGAACTGGAGCAGGAGGGCATCAAGGTCCACGCCGTTTCTCCAGGTTTTACCAAGACGAACCTCAACGGCTATGCGGGCACCGATACCGTCGAGGAAGGGGCGCGCGAGGTGGTCCGCGTTGCAATGCTGGGTGCGGACAGCCCGACAGGGACGTTCACACGATGGAACGATGTGACGATCCCGTGGTGATTCATCGGGCGATAGCCCCTGGTTCGGGGGAGTACCTCGACTGAAAGTGAGATTGAGATCGAGATAAGCGGTTCAAGACAAACCATCCCGGACTCGCGTGCGGTAAATTGCTTTCCTGGTGGGTATGCACTCGCCACACGGAGAGAACCCGCATGCGATCTTCGGCGCGATACCACCGTAACGTTGCGCCGGTCCTTGTGGTCCGGCTCTTTGTCGTTCTTTCGATCGTCACACACGCGGCATATGCCGTTGCGCAATCCAGCCGCGATCTCATCGGCGCTGCGCGTCTCGGGTCAGGTTATTCGCAAATCCTAAACTTGACCGCGTCCCCGGACATCAGCTCCGCACACCTCGACATCTCGAATGGCGTCGCTCCCCATTCATTCACCATCACGCGAATTCCCTATGAGGGTAGTCTGCTTACCTTCTCCGACCAAAACAGTATTGGCTGGCGGGTTTCCGGTGGTTACTTTCGCGAAAAGGACGAACTCGCGATTGGCGGCCTGGACGGCGCGGCGGGCAGTGTCGCGAGCAAGTGGTCGGCCTTCAGCGCAACGGGCGGTCTGTTCCTGAAAAGCAAACTCGGATATGGATTCACATTCGAGCCCGGCCTGGACCTGAGCATGGCCAGGTTGCTCAATGACGCTTCGTATAAGGGTGCGGCCGCCGGCCTTAAACCTCTCACGGATGGCCCGTTGTTCAACTGGCACGAGAATGCGTGGCTGGTCACGCCGAACGCCGCGCTCGAATGGACGACGAACATTGCGTCAGCACAGACGCTGACGATTCGCGGGCATATTGCGTGGTCGTGGATCTCCAGCTTTGACGAGTCGGATCCCTTGTTGCGATTCAGGGAAACGGCCGGTTCATGGTCGATCCAGTCGGCTTACACGGGACCGACCGGCGCTCAGCTATTTGCCCGCCCGCTGAATTATGTCGTCAATGCGGGATACGGCGGATTCTTCGGGGCCAATCACAGCGCGCTCGGGTTTTCGACGTTGGCGAACATCGGCGGTGGATTCGACCTTCCCATCTCAAGAGACAACGCTCAGGCCAAACACGTGCGTGTGGGCGGGGCGTATCTATTTGGTCCCCACGTCAGCGGCTGGACGGTGAGTCTCGGCCTGACTTATTGAATGGTGGAGCGGGCGGACACCCATGTTTAGGCTGCACGAAGCTCTTCCCCTACTGACCAAAGTCCCCGCCTTCGATTTCCCGTACGCTGAACTTGCCAATTAAGACTGTATGGATGTACAGTGTTTCGTTCGCATTCTGATTCCACCGGAAACAATTGATATTGGGCGCGAACGCCAACATGCGATCAATACATCAACGAGGACAAGTGCTGTGAGCATCCTGGTCGGCACGGCGTCATGGACGGATCCCACACTCATCAAGTGCAAGCGTTTTTATCCGCCGGGGTGTTCGAGCGCGGAAGCGCGCTTGCGCCATTACGCGTCCATTTTTTCTATCGTGGAAGTGGATTCGAGTTACTACGCTATGCCAAACGCGACAAATTCGGTGCTATGGGCTGAGCGAACGTCGCCGGAATTCGTGTTCAACATCAAGGCGTTCCGGTTATTCACCGGTCATCAGACTGCGCGCGACATGTTTCCCGCCGACATGCAGCCGCACCTGCCGCAGAATGGCAAGACGAGCTTGTATTACAAGGATTTATCGGCGGAAATGCAGCAGGAATTGTGGTGTCGGTATTTCGAAGCCATTGAACCACTACGTGCTTCGGGCAAGCTCGGCGCGGTGCACTTCCAGTTTGCGCCGTGGGTGATCTGCAATCCGCATGGCATCCGCCATGTCGAACATTGTGCGGACGTCATGAGCGCCATGGACGGCTGCACCATGGCGGTCGAATTCCGCAATCAGACATGGTTCGATGCAAAGCGCCGCGACTCCACGCTCGCCATGGAGCGCGAGCGCGGACTGGTGAACGTGGTGGTCGACGAACCGCAGGGATTCAGCAACAGCATTCCGGCCATCTGGGAAACAACACACCCGGGGCTCGCATTGATCCGTCTGCACGGGCGCAATCACGAGACGTGGAATATCAAGGGGGCGGTGGCGTCGTCGTCGAGATTTCACTACGAGTACAACGACGAAGAACTCGATCCCATCGCGAGCCAGATCATCGAGATCTCAAATGCCGTGGATATGACCCACGTGATCTTCAACACCAATTACGAAGACCAGGGACAACGGAACGCGTTGAAGCTGATGGGGTTTCTCGACCACGCGTGACATTGAAAGCTTACTCGATGTGCACGCCGAAACCCGCCTGGCCCGGCGCCATATCGGCGCGTAATGTGAGTTCGGGAATGTCGTACGCCCCGGCGTTTTGCCGGCGATACGCAATCGGCTTGGCGGTCCAAAGGGCATCGAGACGTTGTCCGAGTGCATCGCGCGCTTTCGCGAATCCCGCCTCGTCCACTTTCCCCGTCCGATAAATCACGAAGGGCGGCAGCACATCGAAGCCCGGGTAATAGAGAATCCCATGCTGGATGGGGAACAGGAGGTCGTCTATCGGACCATTGATGCCGCGTGCCGCGTAGTGGGATTCCCAGCCGCCCGTAGTCACCATCAGCATCGCCCGTTTTCCGGCCAGCGTGCCTTCGCCATAACGGTCACCCCAGTGCTTGTCCGAGTGCTCGCCTACGCCGTACGCAAAGCCGTAAGCGTAGACGCGTTCCACCCAGCCTTTCAGGATTGCCGGCATGGAGAACCACCACAGCGGAAACTGCAGGATCACCGCATCCGCCCATTGCAGCTTGTCCTGTTCCTCTGCGATGTCCCTCGTCTGGCGGCCGTTCTCGAATGCGAGCTTCGAGTCGAGCGCGGGGTCGAAACGTTCGGAGGCTTGCCCGTCCATGCTGTCCCTGGCGTCGAGCGATGCTTTCCATTTCATTGCATACAGGTCCGATACCTTCACTGCGTGACCTGCATTCTCCAAGCGTGTGACCGCGAAATCCTTCAGCGAACCATTCAGTGACTTCGGTTCGGGATGTGCATAGACAATAAGAACGTTCATGGTTCGACCCTTCAGTGCTGAAAGAAGCAGCGTAGACCGTCGTTCGGTATAGTGGAAATGAATATCCAACATGCCAGGTATTGCCATGAATGATCTCAGGCGTCTCGATCTGAACCTCTTGCTGACGCTCGACGTCCTGCTTTCGGAGCACAACGTGACGCGCACAGCAGAGCGCCTGAACTTTTCGCAGCCGTCGGTGAGCGTTCATCTCGCGAAGTTGCGCGATGTGTTCGGCGATCCGCTGTTGTTGCCGGGACCGCGAGGCATGCGGCCCACGACAAGAGCCGACGAGTTGCGCGAACCGTTGCGGCAGGCGCTCGAAGCGCTCGAGCGCGCGGTATCGCCGGCGAGTCCTTTCAGTCCTGCCGAAGCAAGCAACACCTGGCGCGTGGCGGCTGCCGACTATGCCGAATCCACTGTGCTGTTACCCGCGATGGCCGGATTGCGGACGGCTGCGCCCGGCACACGGCTGGCAATCATGGAAATGTCACCGTCGCGGATTGCGCGGCAAGCGGAACGCGGAGAGATCGACCTCGCGTTTCATACCAGCGAAGGCGCGCCGGAAGGCCTGCACAGGCGGGTGCTTTTCACCGAGCGATACGTGCTGGCCGGACGTGCGGGTCATCCGCGTTTGAAGCGCCGGCCGACGCTCGCGCAATTTTGCGCGCTCGAGCATGTGATCGTATCGACGGATGGCGGCGGGTTTCGTGGCATCACGGACGAGGCGCTTGCCGACGCCGGCCTGACGCGCCGGGTCGTGCTTTCCGTACCGCATTTCTTGTTCATGATGCAGGTGCTGGCGAGCACGGACCTTGTCGCGATGATGCCGTCGCGGCTGGTCCGCAACGTCAGCACGCTGCGCGTGGTCGAAGCACCCGTCGATGTTCCCGGCTACGACCTGGCCATGCTCTGGCATGAGCGGTCGCACAGGGACGCCGCGCATCGATGGTTGAGGGAGTTCATTGTGGCGGGGGTGAACCGGTGATGGCCGGGGCCGACAAGCCGCGCTCATAGTCCACGGCTTCCCAAACCAGCCACGCTTCAAACGCCTCGAGTTGCGGCGACTTCGCTCCAACCTGCGAGCACGCGAGGTAATACGCCCCTGGCGTGGAAACCTGCAGATCAAACGGCGAGACCAGCCGTCCGCTACGCAAGTCATCTTCGATCAACGCGCGCACCGCAATCATCACGCCCAGGTCATCTATGGCGCCCTGATACGCGAGCGCCGCGTTATCGAAATCAATGTGCCCCTCGCTTTCCAGCTCCGTCATCCCGGCTTCGATCATCCAGCGCGACCAGTCCATCGGACGATTCCTCGATGAAAGCAACGTGTGATGCGCAAGATCCCCGGGGGTTCGCAACGCAGGTCCGCGTTCGAGCAAGGATGGACTGCACACCGGCATCAGCACTTCGCCCAGCAACCGGCGGTGACCCGCGCCCTCGGGAGGAAAAGGATGGGAATGCACGGAGACATCGATATCCTCGCGCCGGAAATTCGCGGGCTCGTGAGAGGTGACGACCTGAATATCGATCTTCGGATGCAGCGACTTGAATCGCGTGAGGCGCGGGACCAGCCAGCGCATGGCGAAGGTGGGCGGCAACTTCAGCCGCAAGACCGAACCGTCCGCGTCGTCACGCGCTTCTCGCGTCGCGTAGTCGATCTGGTCGAACACGCTGCTCAGCGCACGGATATAGGTTTCGCCCTTACGGGTAAGTTCTATGCCCCGATGCGTGCGCAAGAAAAGCTTCACCCCGAGCCAGTCCTCCAGCAGCGACACATGGCGGCTGATCGCGCCTTGTGTCACGAGAAGTTCCTTCGCCGCGCCGGTGAAACTCAGGTAGCGCCCGGAGGCTTCGAAGGCGCGCAATGCATTGAGAGGAGGAAGTTTTCGTCGCATATTTCGCATGAGATTTTCTCATGCCGCCCATGATATATCGATCGTTGCACGGGAGACAGAACTGCCTATCATCGTCTCAACAGCGCAGGAAACAACGCTGACAAAGACGGAGACAACGCAGTGAACCAAACTTCCCCGGCACCAAAAACGCTATTCGACAAGATCTGGAGCCAGCATCACGTCCTCGAGCGTGAAGACGGCCAGAGCCTGCTTTACGTCGACAGTCATTTCCTGCAGGACGGATCGGCGCCCGCGTTTGAAATGCTGCGCCAGCGCGGCCTGAAAGCGCACGCGCCACAACGCGGATTCGCCACCCCCGATCATTATGTGCCCACCGGCAGCCGCGATCTTGCGAGCATAACCGACCCCGAGAAGCGCGCAATGGCCAACGCCCTGCGCGACGACACCAAAAGTCTCGGCATCACCTTCTTCGGCCTCGATGACGTGCGCCAGGGGATCGTCCATGTCGTCGCCCCCGAACAGGGCCTGAGCCGCCCCGGCATGCTGATCGTGTGCGGCGACAGTCATACGTCCACGCATGGCGCAGTCGGCGCACTGGCGTTCGGCATTGGCGCGACGGAGGTGGCGCATGTGCTCGCAACGCAGACCTTGTGGCAGCGCAAACCGAAGGCGCTGCGCATTGCGCTCGAGGGCACGCTGCCTGCGGGCGTGGGCGCGAAGGACGTGATTCTCGCGATCATCGCGAAGATCGGCGCGGGCGGCGCGACCGGCCATGTGATCGAATATGCGGGGCCGGTCATTGAAAGTTTGTCGATGGAAGGCCGCTTCACCATCTGCAACATGTCGATAGAAGCAGGCGGCCGCGCCGGCATGATGGCCCCCGACGACACCACGTTCCACTATCTCGCAGGCAAGCCGTTTGCGCCGCAAGGCGCGCGCTGGGACGAGGAGGTGGCGCGCTGGCGCGGGCTTGCATCGGACGCAGGGGCATCGTACGACAAGGAGATCACGCTCGATGTCAGCACCTTGCAACCCATGGTCACCTGGGGCAACAGCCCGGAGGACGCGCTGCCCATAGATGCCCGCGTGCCCGATCCCGCAGACGCGCCTAATGCCGAGAAGCGCGCCGCGATGCAGCGCACCATGGATTACATGGGCCTTACTCCCGGTATGACGCTCGATGGCCTGACCATCGACCGCGCATTTATAGGCTCGTGTACGAATGGCCGCATCGAGGATCTGCAGGCGGCTGCCGCCGTGGTCAAGGGACGCAAGGTCGCGCAATCGGTCGAAGCCTGGGTGGTGCCGGGCTCGGGCCTCGTCAAGCAGGAAGCGGAAGCGCTGGGTCTCGACCGGATCTTCAAGGACGCCGGTTTCCAGTGGCGCGAAGCCGGCTGCTCGATGTGCCTCGGCACCAATGGCGACACCGTTGCGCCGGGGCAGCGCAGCGCCTCGACCACCAATCGCAATTTCGTCGGCCGGCAAGGTCCCGGTTCGCGTACTCACCTGATGAGCCCTGTGATGGTCGCCGCCGCCGCGTTGAGCGGGCGCGTAACCGACGTGCGGCCCATGCTTGCCGGGGAAATCTGATGGAAGCCTTCGCCCATCTCGACGCGGTCGCACTGCCGGTTGCGCGCCCGAACTGCGACACCGATCAGATCGTGCCTGCACGATACCTGCAGAAACCGCGCTCGGACAATTTTGGCAATTACCTTTTCCGCGACCTTCGATACCACGCGGACGGTTCTGAAAAAGCCGGCTTCCTGCTCAATCTGCCCGCTTATCAGCCGGCGAGGATCGTGGTCGCGAAGGAGAACTTCGCGTGCGGCTCGTCGCGCGAGCACGCGGTCTGGGCGCTGTACGACTACGGCGTGCGCGCGGTGATTGCGCCTAGCGTGGGGGACATCTTTGCGTCGAACGCATCGAAGAACGGACTGTTGATCGTGCTGCTGGCCGCTGATGTCGTCGACGAAATGATCGGCAAGATCGAGGCGAGCCCTGGCCTGCATGTAAGCGTCGATCTCGATGCGCAAACCGTGTCCACGCCGGACGGTGTATCGCATACATTCAGTATCGATGCCTATCAGAAGCGTTGCCTGAAGGAAGGTCTCGACGAACTCGGCTACACCCTCACTCAGCTCGACCG
>NZ_JBSIPA010000332.1:0-7533 GCF_053574605.1 Caballeronia sp. M23-90
CGCCTGTACGACCTGCTTGACTGCATCGGTCAGCAGCGTTTCGAGGATAAGTTTTTGTGCGGGCAGCATGCTGATTCTTGATCCGGTGATGTGTTTGTTCGTTTCCGCGCGCGGGTAATTTTCGATCACAGTTGCCGGCGTAACGAAATTCGCTTCCGATGCGCCTTGCGACGCCTGTACGACCTGCTTGACTGCATCGGTCAGCAGCGTTTCGAGGATAAGTTTTTGTGCGGGCAGCATGCTGATTCTTGATCCGGTGATGTGTTTGTTCGTTTCCGCGCGCGGGTAATTTTCGATCCACGCGCGGGTAAAAAGCGCGACAAACAGAGGTCGGGCAGTCGGTCGGGACTGCCTCGCGCGCATGCGCATGTTCGCGTCTGGAGGCATGGCTGCAGCCGTTCCCGGCGGTAGCGACAGACCAGCGGTTTGCTATCCGGCGCAACATTTGCTCAGCTAATTCGGGATTTTAGCAGGTGCTAATATGTCGAATCAGGGTCAAGCCGGGGAAAAGATTCAGGAGTTGGAACAATGCGCTGGCGCTGTGGACTGATTGGCCGGACGTCGCCGCGCACTCGCTGAATCGCCCATTACATTGCCAGACATTTAGCCGAACAACAGGCCAACAACAAAAGGAAGGGACCTTGCCATGCTGATCACATTCAAAACCAGCGCTGCACCCGACGTGCAGATGCTCGATAACCTCGCTGACTATTTACTGGGCATCGTAGGAAAACGGCTGGGAGAGCGCGGCGTCATCACGCACGAGGAATTGCCGGCCTGCATCCAGAAACTGGAAGCGGCGGTCGCCACCGACAAACAGGAACGCGCCGAACACGACGGCCATTTCCACGAAGGCGAAGCCGGCCACGAGCCGCATGAAATCCCCGTGGGCCTGTCGCAACGGGCGTATCCGTTCCTCGACATGATGCGTCTCGCGCATCAGGCGAACGGCGACATCCTTTGGGGCGTTTGACTTCGGCCAGCGTTCGAGCGGCATGAGTATTAAGGCAGCACATAAAAAACCCCGCAACTGCGGGGTTTTTTGTTCATATCAATGCCTGTTGCTGACTGCTTACTGTGACGCCGGCATAGCCATGCCCTTCTTCATCTTTGGCTTGCGGGGCTTTTTCTTGTGCTCGGTGACTGGCGGCGAGTAGCTCGACGCAGTGCTGGAACTCGCGCCCATACCAGGCTTTGGGGCCTGCGCAAAAGCGGCCGGACTCAACGATGTACACAGCACCGCGACCGCAACAGCGAGGACAGGCGTCAGCTTGATCATTTTCGACTTTCTCCGAGACGTTTAAGAGTGCGTGACCGCCGCCATGACGGTCCTGCGCACGGTTCCAGTGTAAGGAAATCCAAAATAACCGTAACTGTCTTCGCCAAAATTGCGCGTTTGTAATTCCCGGTATAAGGCTAGAGCAACGGAGCGAGGGCGCGCTCGGCGTCGTTCTTCGATAACGCCATGCGCTGCGCGAAGCTTTCCACCTGGTCGTCCGCGATCTTGCCGACCGAAAAGTACGTACTTTCCGGATGTGCGATGTAAAAACCCGACACGCTCGCCGCCGGCAGCATGGCAAGCGACTCGGTCACCGTCATGCCGATCTCGTTTGCCTGCAGGACGTCGAACATGTCCTGCTTGACCAGATGGTCCGGGCACGCCGGATAGCCCGGCGCCGGCCGGATCCCGCGATATTTTTCATCGATCATGGCAGCGTTGTCGAGCGTTTCGCCGGCCGCGTAGCCCCACAATTCACGACGCACCCGCGCGTGCAGCGCCTCGGCGAAGGCTTCAGCGAAGCGGTCGGCCAGCGCCTTGAGCATGATGGCGCTGTAGTCGTCGTTATCGGCCTCGAACTGCTTTTCCTTTTTCTCGACGCCCAGGCCCGCCGTCACCGCAAACATGCCGATGTAGTCCTTCACGCCTGATTCCTTCGGCGCGATGAAATCCGCTAGCGACCGGTTCGCGCGCTGCACGCCGTCCACGATCGGACGCACGGTTTGCTGACGCAGATTGCGCCACGTCATGGCGACTTGCGTGCGGGTATCGTCGGTATAGATTTCGATGTCGTCGTCGTTCACCGTGTTCGCCGGCAGCAGCATGACCACGCCGTTCGCCTGCAGCCAGCGGCCCTGGATGATGCGCGAGAGCATGGACTTGCCATCGGAGAAAACGCGCCGGGCAGATTCGCCCACGATCTCATCGTTCAGGATCGCTGGATACGGTCCGGCCAGATCCCAGGTCTGGAAGAACGGCGCCCAGTCGATGTAGTTCGCCAGCTCCGCCAGATCGTAGTTCTTGAAGACGCGCCGCCCGATGAACGTGGGTTTCTTCGGCTCGTAACTTGCCCAGTCGATCTTCGTCTTGTTCGCGCGTGCTTCGGCGTAGGTCACCATAGGCGTGGCCTTGCGGTTCGCATGCTGCGTGCGGATGCGCTCGTAGTCCGTCTTCAGGTCGACGAGATACTTGGTCGCGCCCTCATCGGAAAGCAGGCTTGACGCCACCGATACCGAACGCGACGCATCCGGAACATAAACCACGGGGCCATCGTAATGCGGCGCGATCTTCACGGCCGTGTGCACGCGCGAAGTCGTCGCGCCGCCGATCAGCAGCGGCGTTTGCTTGCCGCGGAAATAGTCGTCGCGCTGCATTTCGGACGCAACGTAAGCCATCTCTTCGAGACTCGGCGTAATCAATCCCGACAAGCCGATGATGTCCGCGCCTTCCTCCTTGGCTTTCGCCAGGATGGTCGCGCAGGGCACCATCACGCCCATGTTGACCACTTCGAAGTTGTTGCACTGGAGCACGACGGAGACGATGTTCTTGCCGATATCGTGCACGTCGCCCTTGACGGTCGCGATCACGATCTTGCCCTTCGGCCGCACGTCCTCGCCGGCATCGGCCATGCGCTTCTTTTCTTCCTCGATGTACGGAATCAAATGCGCCACGGCCTGCTTCATCACGCGCGCCGACTTGACCACTTGCGGCAGGAACATCTTGCCCGCGCCGAAGAGGTCGCCGACGACATTCATGCCGTCCATCAACGGCCCTTCGATCACGTTGATCGGACGTCCGCCCGCAGCTTCGATGCGCTGACGAACTTCCTCCGTATCTTCCACGATGAAGTTGGTGATGCCATGAACGAGCGCGTGAGCGAGGCGTTTATCGACGGGCTGATTGCGCCATTCCAGGTTCTCTTCTTTCTTCGCGGCGCCGGTTTTGAATTTGTCGGCGATTTCGAGCAGGCGATCCGTTCCGTCTTCACGACGATTCAACACTACGTCTTCCACGCGTTCGCGCAGTTCGGGATCGAGATCCGCATACACGCCGAGCTGCCCCGCGTTCACGATGCCCATGTCCATGCCGGCCTGGATTGCGTGATACAGGAACACGGTATGAATGGCTTCGCGCACTGGATCGTTGCCGCGAAACGAGAATGACACGTTCGATACACCGCCGCTGATCTTGGCGAACGGCAGGTTTTCCTTGATCCAGCGCGTGGCGTTGATGAAGTCGACGGCGTAGTTGTTGTGCTCTTCAATACCCGTTGCGATCGCGAAGATGTTCGGGTCGAAGATGATGTCTTCAGGCGGAAAGCCGACTTCGTTCACGAGGAAATCGTACGAGCGCTTGCAGATCTGCGTCTTGCGTTCGTAGGTATCGGCCTGGCCGTCTTCGTCGAAGGCCATGACGACGGCTGCGGCGCCGTATCGGCGGATCAGTGTGGCGTGATGGCGGAAGGCTTCTTCGCCTTCCTTGAGCGAGATCGAGTTCACGATCGCCTTGCCCTGCACGCACTTCAATCCTGCTTCGATCACCTCCCATTTCGACGAGTCGATCATGATCGGCACGCGCGAGATGTCCGGCTCGGACGCGATCAGGTTCAGGAAGCGCACCATGGCCGCCTTCGAATCAAGCATGGCTTCGTCCATGTTGATGTCGATGATCTGCGCGCCGTTCTCGACCTGTTGCCGCGCGACGGCGAGCGCCTCGTCGAACTGGTTGTTGAGGATCATGCGTGAGAACGCCTTCGATCCCGTCACGTTGGTCCGCTCACCCACGTTGATGAAGAGCGAACCGTCGGTGACGTTGAACGGCTCGAGGCCGGAAAGGCGCATGGTGTGATCGGTCATGGTGTCCCTGAACGTTGCTTTATTGCTTCGCTGATTGCGTTGTCTTTTCAGGCGGCTTCACGATAATGCGACGGCCACTTCCTCGGCTTGACATCGGCGAGCGCCTTCGCGATTTCCGCGATATGTTCCGGCGTCGTTCCGCAGCATCCGCCAGCCAGGTTCACCAGTCCCGCCTGAGCAAACTCCTTCAGCAGGTTCGACGTCACGTCCGGGGTTTCATCGAAACCGGTATCGCTCATCGGGTTGGGCAACCCCGCGTTCGGATAGCAGGACACGTACGTATCGCAAAGCTTCGCCAGTTCCGCGATGTACGGCCTCATCAGCGCCGCGCCCAATGCGCAGTTCAAACCAAACGTCAACGGCCGCGCATGGCGCAGCGAATTCCAGAACGCCTCGACCGTCTGGCCCGACAAGATCCGTCCGGAAGCGTCGGTGACCGTGCCGGAAATCATGATAGGCAAGAGCTCGCCCGTGTCTTCAAACAACTGATCGAGCGCAAAAAGTGCCGCCTTTGCGTTCAACGTGTCAAAAATCGTTTCAACGAGGAACAGGTCGCAGCCCGCGTCCATCAGCGCCTTGGCCTGCGCGTAATAGGCCTCGCGCAGTTCGTCGAAGGTGACGTTGCGCGCGGCCGGGTCATTCACGTCCGGCGAAATGCTCGCGGTCTTGGGCGTCGGTCCGATCGCGCCGGCGACAAAGCGCGGCTTGTCCGGGGTCGAAAATGCGTCGCATGCTTCGCGCGCCAGCTTCGCCGATTGCGCGTTCATCTCGTCGGCAAGCGACTCCATGCCATAGTCGGCCTGGGCCACGGTCGTTGCGCCAAACGTGTTCGTCTCGACGATGTCCGCGCCCGCAGCCAGATACTGGTCATGAATCTCGCGAATCACATGCGGCTGCGTGATCGACAACAATTCGTTGTTGCCCTTGATGTCACGGTCATAGTCCGCGAACCGTTCTCCGCGATACGCCGCTTCGTCGAGCTTGTAGCGCTGGATCATGGTGCCCATCGCGCCGTCGAGGATAAGAATGCGCTGCTGCAAGAGCGCAGGCAAAACGGCGCCGCGCGTGTAGGGGCGGCGTTCGGCGGCGGATTTCGGGGCGGGGGACGGATTCATGATGGACATGGCTCCAAACAGGCTTAAATAGCCCGACATTGTATCTGTAGTAGGGCACAAACGCTTTTTAACGGCCTTTTCTTCAAACGCGCAGCGAACAAAAAACCCCGCCATTTGCATGGCGGGGTTTTCAGGGGTGTCGCGGGTGTTCTTGCTGCGCAGTCGGGGCGCTACGTTAGTGAAGGATCACCGGCTGGTTCATCAATATGTCGAATTGGCCGAGAAATTCATCGACGTCTTCAAGCGATTGCTCTTCCTGCATCAACTTCTGAACATGCTCGCGGAATCGTGCGGCAAGCGCTCCGTCGATAAAGATTTCGCGCTGCATGGTCTTGTCCACGATCTCGTAACCCCCCGCCTTCATGGCGAGATGATTGTCCTGCGGCGGGAACTCGACTACGCAATAGTTGGGGCTGTTGTAAATCATCTGCATGGCGACACTCCTTATTCCTGTTTGCCCGTAAGGCGTTTCTGCGTCTTACATTGAGCGTTTGGGTTGGAATTCAAGGGGTGGCCTCGACGTTGATTCCGAAAGCCCATCGAGGACCTTTGTTAGACATTCTCCCGCAAAAATGTTTCCAGAAGAGCCACGAAACGCTGTGTTTCTTCTACCGGGGACAGATGTGCCGCGTCAAGTATTTCAAATTTTGCACCGGGTATTGAATCCGCCACCACTTTGGACTGCGCCGACGGTAAATCAACATCATGTCCACCTGCAACAACGAGCGTGGGCGCACTAATCGACGCCACTCGCCCTCGCAGATCGAAATCCCTGATGGCTTCGGCCACTTTGGCGAAACCTTCAACGGACGTCCGTGCAACCATTTCGCCAACATGTTCGACCACTTCAGGATGCGCTTTTCTGAACCGTTCTGTCAGTACGCTTTGTACCGTAGCTTCCACGATACTCGACGTGCCGTTTTGCCGCACGTTCGCTGCACGCTTGTCGAAATCCGGCTTCATCTCGCTCGTCGTGAAAACCGGAGCGCCTGCAACGGTCAGCGTGTTCACCTTGTCCGCATGGTCGACTGCGAACTGCTGCGCAATCATCCCGCCTGCCGACAGCCCGACCAGATGCGTCGATGTCACGCCCAGCTTGCTCAACAGCTCGGCAAGATGACCGGAAAGTGCTTCGATGCTCAATGGTTCCGTGGGCGCGGCGCTTTCACCATGTCCGGGAAGATCGTAACGCAGTACCGTGTAGTCATCGCGGAAGTAACCCGCGATCTGGTCCCATACCGATAAATCGCCTGAAAGATGATGGGCCAGGGTCAGCCATGGACCACCACCTTCGTTGCTCACAACATAACGCGTGTCGATACCGTTAATCGTCACATGCATACTCGCTCCGTTGGAATGCGGGTTCAGTTCGGGATCGAACCTTGGTTGCACAACCGCGCGCCTGGAGTCGTCTGCATACCTTCTTAACGGATGCTTCCGTTGCAATCTTTAACCGTTTGCATGCGTTGTGACTGCATGAAACATGCTGCGGGTCAGGGCTTGTCGGGCTCGGGCGCGCCGGGTGTTACATCAGGAGTCGCATCCGCCGTGCCCGCACCCGGCGTGGACGAAGGCGGCTGGAGCTTGCCGCGCCAAAGCAGTTCGATCTGCAAGCCGTTGGGCTCGGTTTGCACGATACGAACCGGCAGCCATCCAATCGATGGCGCAAGCCAGATGTCGAGACGACGACGGTCGTTGTCGCGTCTTGCGAGACGCGTGAAATGACGCGCCTGTACGTTGCCGTCGCGGGCTTGCACGTTTTCGTCGCCGACGGTTTCTATCGGCCAGAGCTCGTTGCTGTCGTTGTCCGCGACGCTGAACTGGCGCACGACGCCGGGTTTATAGGTATCGGGTGAGCCGCGTACGAGGCTCGCAAGTTGCATCACGACGCTGAAACGATCCTGCGCGCCGTCGACAAGCGGCTGGCTGTTCGGCGTGCGCGTGTAGACGAGTTGTTTCGTGCTGCGATCGAAGACGGTGATGTCGGCGGCGCGGCGGCCGCGTTGTTCCGAGTATTGCTCGGGTGCGATGCCGAAGCTGTCGATATGACCCTTGCTCGAATACACGAACGGTCCGACGAACGGCAATGGAATCGATACGACCATCTCGTAGTGTTGCGCCGAATTGATCCAGTGGATCGTGCCGGTCTGGTTCATGACGCCGTTGATCAACGTGTCGTAGCGGAGGTCGCCGGTGGGCGGGACGTCGAATTTATCGCCGGAAGCGGCTGGTTTTGCAGCCGCGGCCGATGCCGCTTGCGCGGCTGCTGTATCGCTGGCGGCTA
>NZ_JBSIPA010000333.1:0-7500 GCF_053574605.1 Caballeronia sp. M23-90
GGACCATGCGCACGGCTTCCAGCATGAATTCCTGCGTATATCGAGCTCTCGGATTACCCATCTTTCCTTCCTCCTTGCGTGAGTTTTACACACTCAGCAAGGGATCCATTTTTTGCGGGCAAGCTCAACCCTCGACGAGACAAACGATCCGTTCGAGCTGATGGGCGCCTCTATTGGTAAGCGCCGGGCGCGGCAGCTGTTCAAGGTAGTGCACGACCACTGGACCCAGACCATAGGAATGCTGTGCATGGGAACGGCTTGGGATAACCCCGTGATGTGGGCTCACTACGGCCAAAAGCATCAGGGCGTCTGTATCGGATTCGATCTGGCAGCGCAGGCACAGCCCCAGCAGGTAACCTATGCGCCCGATCTCTTGAAGGGACTGCTGGACCATCTTGGCGATAAGCCTCAGATCTCCATGGAACAGCTAACACCCCTCTTGACTACCAAATTTAAGGATTGGGGATACGAGCGAGAGTGGCGAATTTTCGCCGATCTTGCCATCCGTGCCCCGGAAGACGGTAAGTGCTATCTGAACTTCGATCCGCATATGGCGATCCGTGAAGTCATCCTTGGCGCCAGGTGTCCGGCCTCCGTAAGTGACCTCGCTGCGCTGGTAAATGAGCCTCAGAAGGTCGAGGTGTTCAAGGCCCGTGCGGCGTTCGATTCATTCCGTGTCGTACGGCAAAAGCAGATCAAGCCGATCATCGTCAAACCCAGAAGCTGAAGAAACGGGGCAAGGCCGCACGCTAACCCGGCGACGACATCAGTTCGGAAAAAACCGCATTGCCCTATTGCCGTATGACCGGCTTGCACGGTTTCTTCGTTCAAGGCGGCCTCACCTACGTCTCTAAGGGACTTCCTTGGGGCGACCCTTGCTGGTTGGCCTCGACAGGTAACAGGGCTTTTTTAGCCTCCATCTCCTCCGCTCGCTTCTTTTGCGTGCGCTGCTGCTACGGCGTAGGCGTTGGCAATCGCGCTTACATGCCAAACCCTTCCAATATCTGATTCGTTGTTGATGCGACCGGAATAGATGCCGAGGAATTCCCAGACAGGCTTTGGCGTAATGATCGAAGCCATTTTATCGGCCTGGCGCTGTCTATAGCTCCCCGCCCGAAAGGCAATTACCGGTGATCCAGATTGCCCTTGCCGCGTCCGGCAGTCGATGAAGAAGGTAGGATTTTCTGGCGTGACCAGAGATAGTTCCTGTGCGAGGAAGCCTGTGGCCCAGATGGGAAATCGCTCGACAGATGATTGTCCGAATGGAAATCCGATGACACTCACAGGCTCGGCAGGCCCGACGAGCATGTCGCATCGATCCAAGTTCGTCTCGAGGTAGTAGGGGACCTTGAAAACGTCATCCCCCCAGCTGAGGTTCAAGGCAACAACGTCGGTTTGTCACGAAGCTCGCTGTGCTCGAACCAATAGGGTGATCCGTCTTCGCGATAGAGCGGCAGCTTTATTGTTTCCACTTGCCGATAGCTTCGGCATTTTTGTGAAAATGGATGACGATGTTGTTCGGGACGGCGGCAGTCGGACTCATGCACTGCCCGGTCTCTTGGTGACGACCGGTGACGTTGTGCCGATTGGTCACGAGCGCACAATGAGATTCGCGATCGTTGGCAACCAAAAAGCCTGTTCTCGAGCTGAGAACTGTCTCATCAAACCGCATCTCGACAAACAGCGATTTCAGGGGCGGGATCTCAACGTGGAACTGCTTCGCAACTTTTTCGACGGTTTCTTGCGATGCTTGTTCGCTTTCGACTGAATCGCTCATTTCGAGTGGCGTTGATTGGGGAAGCGGCAATCTTACTCGGCTTCTCGGCGGCCTTTCCGGCTCTACTCGCCTATCGGCTCACGGAGCCACCCCCGGGCGGGAGTCTCCGCCATGCGGTAACGATTCGGGCCGAGCGAAAAACCTGAATAAACCTGAGATGCGACGGGGCATTGAAAGCGTCGGAAGGCTACAAAACGTTACTTCGCCCGAACTCCCTTGTATCGGAAGTCGCCGCTCTTCCAACCTGACAAAACCTTACATTCCAACCAGGCCAAACCCAGACGTCGATCGCTGGTGGAACCGTTACAAACCGTGACGTTGGATCGACACTGGACGACCGACGGGTTGCTTTTTTGGGTTTTCATTGACGCTCTTTCAGCAAGGGCCATTGGTCCGAAACATATTTCTCAACTGCGTCGCGGACGACCCATGCCACGGACACCTTTTTCCTTGGCGATGCGTTCAAGCGTGTCATACAGATCAGGTGGAAAACTGACAGATACCCGGGAAGCGCCTGACGCGCGCACTTGCAGGCCTGGGCGGGCATATCGTCAGCGAACAGG
Organism: Caballeronia sp. M23-90; assembly: GCF_053574605.1. NCBI lineage: Bacteria > Pseudomonadati > Pseudomonadota > Betaproteobacteria > Burkholderiales > Burkholderiaceae > Caballeronia > Caballeronia sp. M23-90. The sequence goes on from NZ_JBSIPA010000333.1 coordinate 2,341, forward strand.
TCGGATCGTTTACCGGCTTGCCAGCCTGACAAAGATACCAACCGTCGTTTATAAACCTAAGCGGAATCCGGGCTTGCGCCCGATGATGTATGAAGGCCCCGCCTTTCGGTCGTGGCAGACAACGGGCGCAACATGCGCCCTCGTGCCGCTTCGCGTCACTTAGTGACCTTCGGGGGCGAAAGTGTCGGGGCCGTCGCTTCGCTATAGGAGGGAGTGTCAGAAGGTGTCACGTCCCAGGAACAGCACTGTTTTCAGGGGGGTCGTCACGCTTTTGCGGATCGTCACCGTACACGATGCGCGTGAGGTTGGGGAAATGCACGTCGCACCGTTCGTGATGGACGGTTGCCCTTCGTCGCGGACAATCAGCGAGGGCCGCGCCTAACTCAGCATCGGAAAATCAGCACCATACGTCGCCAACAGCTTCGCTAGATGATACCGGCCGCGACCTTCGCAGCGCGTACAGGCGATTTCCAGCATCGAGGCGCGGGCGGCCACGTCACCAAGGGGGATGCTGCCTTTACTCATTGGGGAATCCATCGGGCGGCCAGCCTTGGCGCAGCTTTCGAAGCCGTATCATTAAATCCGGCGCACAGCCCCACATATGCAGGGCCTGGTCCCTTTCGTCGCCTCGCGAAAGTTGGAAGCAGAAGAAGCAACGCGGTTCGCACATGTGGCACCACCAGAGCCATTTTTCCATGCCGAGATGTGCCACGTTGCGGCCGCGCATCCTTTCACGCCAACCGCATGATGGACAGGGCGGCGGCCCGAGATTCGGATCGCTCCGTTGTGTAAAAGTCATCAACATGGCCGCTACTCGGTATCCAAATCGAAAGGCCGGTTTTTAAGGTCGATGACCTGTTCCATCTGTGGATCGGAGTCAAAGCCGAAGAAGGCGATTGCAGCGATTGTGCAGCGGTTGATATGCGCGTCTATCTCATCCGGCACGTTCGGCAGGCTTTTGAAGCACCAGGCGCAATGCGGGTCACAGACACCACACCATGACACGATGCGGCCTTGCCGGCGCGTGTACGTCTGACCGGTCGCACCGCAATTGCCGCAGGGCGGCGGAAGTCGATCGCCGCTGATTCGTAGCACCATCGTATCGCCTACTCACCGGGTAGAGCCCGCACGGGTTTTTTGAGGTCAATTACCTGTCCCGGTAACCGTTCAAGCTTAAAACCGAAATACCGCAGCGCCGCGCGCGCGCATTCGTGCGTGTGCCGCCTGGACGAGAACGGATCAGCCGGCAATCGAACCAAGCACCACGGACAATGCGGATCGCACGCGCCACCATGACACCGTGCGGATTGTGACCATCACGCCGGCGGCACCGCAGTTTTTGCAGCCTGGCGGGATCGGGCTGGCACATTCCCCCCTCATTGCATGACCATGTAGAGATCGCAGGACGGTACTGCCTTCATGTCGCCGCTTTCGTCGCCGGTCTCGATTCGCACAAAGGCGCCCCAATCGTCATCTTCGGGGCTTGGCCCGCTGATATCGAATATCTGCAATACCGTGACCTTGGCCGACGCGAGGGCTTCAGCTTCGGCGTCCGTCATGTAGAGGTGTTCGCCGATTATCTGCCCGACAGTTCCCGGCATCGGCGGATCATCGAAATTTTGCATCACCGGCATGGCAGTCCCTCACAACGGCAACGAGCCTTGCGGATTCCTTCGGAAATCGAAGCGTAGCGACACAACGCGACGCCCTTCCTTGATCGGTTTGCAGGAGATCAGCCAGCCGTCTTTACTGGTCAGTTCCCGAATCGCGGGCTCAATGATCTGGCTTTTGATCTTAGCGAAATTCTCCTTCTGTTTGGGCGTGGCGTCCATAGCAAAACCGAAATCCTCGACTGAGGTATGTAGCCAGCCCGTACTTTCGTATTGCGACAGTAGTTCGAGCAGCCGCCAGGAGTACACGGAGCGAAGCGCGGATTTTTGCGAAAGCGTATAGCTGGTGAACTGACGCCGCAGATTCATGAGCAGCGGCACCAGGTCCGCCGCAAATCGCATTTCGACGTAGCCCAAACCTTCCGGATATTCGGCTTTTGAGATCCAGCGCATCGAAACGGGGCCGGGATGGTCCCGGCCGGGCTTCGGGGCAAGGAAGTACGGAGTGATCGTTTCTCACGTCCAGGACCGGACCAAGGCGCATTTGCGGGTCGCGGTTTCGGTGATGCTCTTGATACTGTTTTCGTTAGGCGGGATGACCGGACCCACGCTGGCTTCAACGATGATGACGCTTGTGGGCCCGCGAGGATTATTTGTCTTCAACGCGATTTCATGCACGCTATTGGCGGTAAGCGCGAGGCACGCGCTCATCTAGGCGGCGAAACGCCGCAGCCCTACCAAGATACGAGGAATAGGCGCTCTCGCGGCGGTATTCAGACGCCCGGTCGAGGATCGGTAACGTAAGTCCACCACGCGTTAAGCCTTACTGCTTTAATGTCACTCTCAAACGCGCAACATACACCCCAAAATTTATCGTCTCGAAGGGTGCGCCGTGTTCGGCCTTGGTTGATGAAACATCGAAAGATTCGCAGCGAAGAAATTGCTTCCGATCAGCCGACGTTTTGCTAGGATACAAATCTGAATTATTCAACTTGCCCTTTAAGAATATGCGTAATGAACAAGCAAGAGTTAGTCGACGCCATTGCGGCGGAAACCGGCGCTAGCAAAGCGTTGACAAGCAATTGATTGACCAGGTGTTCGGAACAATATCTCAAGCAGTTGTGGTCGGGCGACACGGTTCAGTTGATTGGCTTCCGTTCGTTTTCTACCGGCGCTCGCGCCGCGCGCACTGGACGCAATCCGAAGACGGGCGGGTCGCTTGAGATCGCGACCGCAAGACGGTAAAATTCTCCGCAGGCAAAAGTTTTAAAGACAGCGTCAACAAGTAAGCCCCTGCGTTTGCTTACGCGGAATCGATCTTGCCGTCGGTGAGATCGACTAGTGGTTCCGGCCCTAAGTGCACATGAACGTCATATCTCTACCTGAACCCCGTCTTTCTGAAGATGGTCGCGCCGTGATCTTTATGGTCGCCGCAGGCGGGCGCGAGGTAAAATCATTGATCTCCAGAGCAGCGTTGGAGCAGTACTTCTGGCTGCGGGATGATGCCGACGCGCAATGTATGCTTCGCACGTTTGCAGCGGGCCGTCATCGCATTATGGCCCTGGCTCAGCGCGTTGCGTTGAAAAGCGGCGCCTCAGAAGTTCGACTCGAAGCGGCTGATTTTGCACGGTAACAATTTGTTCTTGTCGCGGCAATGTCGGGATCGAACGAACTTCCGACTACGGCCCTTATTCAATCGGCCGCAAACTAAGCGCATTGTATGACAAGAGAAAGATCAGCCCCGGGTCCGGGCTTCATGCGGGAACGAAGGCGGCCCATCCATTGTGTCATCGAAGCAGCACAATTACATTGGAGTGTGTTGATGAGCCAACCATACGGGCGATCGCAGGCGCGAGGCAATAAGCCGCGACCGTCGCACCAGCCGCCGCACGCAAAGCCGTCTCAGCCTCAAAAAAAGCATTTTGCGAAACCCGCGGCGCCTAGGGACGCAACCCAAACGGCGTCGGTGATCAAAACCCGAGCATTCAAGTTGCTCGTCAACGCTGCAGGTGCGGAGAATCTCGCTCTCGCGCTGGATTCGAACCTGAGTCGTATCGCTGAGCTTGCGGATGGTGAGCGTTTTACGCCAGAGACCGCGTTTCACATGGAAACAACGTTGGGTCTGCCGCACTGTTTTTTTGATCAGCCGAATCCGGTTTTAACTGAAGAGGTGATGGCACGCTTGCGCTCGCCGTTGGAGGACCTCCAAAAAGACGCTGTTGCTGACGAGTTGGACGATCAAGCAGAACAAACCGTAGTGGCATCCTCGATCGGTCACACTATCGGTATTGATGTCGCATCAACCCGGAACAATGAGATGGCAACGAAAGCGCAAAAAGCGACGGCAACCCCTCCTTCCGCCAAGAAAGGAAATTCGGCCAGCATTCGTGATGTGCCCCAAAAAGGAAAAGGCCACGCGTCAACCTCGGCGGTAAAGCCGTCCAAAGCCGAACTTCAGCAATCCTTGGAATTAGCTGCGGAGCCCTCGCTTCCAGAAATTCGACGGGCCAATTTGCACGTCTTGACCGCCCGCAACGGATCGAAGGCATTGCTCAGCCGTTTATTGAATCTTAGTCAATCAAACATGGCCCATCGTCTGCACGGGAAGAAACGCCTGGACGATGCTGAAGCTGAACGGATGACCGCCGTATTGGGCTTGCCATCGGGATGGCTGGATATACCGCGTGAGGCCCCGGACGTACCGGCCGCCGTCATGGAGGCGCTTACGCCTTTAGGCCGGCGTCGATCAATGCCTCAGTCCGCTACCGGTGCCGACGACACCTCGGCGTTCCCTATAGAACGCAACGAGGTTAAAGGTGCCGAGAGCGTCGATCAGGCCGTTCGTCCTGTTGACGAGGAAGTGCCCATTCAACCTGAAGCACACGATCGGTTCGATATCGCGGTATCCGGCGCACTTGCAAAAAGCCATGAGGACGCTTCTAATGCGACTTCGTCTTCAACGGCACCAGCTGGTTTTCTTGCGCACGCGGCTGACACCTTTCCGTCGACGATCATGACCGATCTCGACACGCTTCGGGGTATCGCGCCGGTTGCCGAAGCGTTGTTAAAGACGCTGGCGGGAAAAGCGCGGACTGGACGCCTAGACGAAGGAACGGCCCTGAAGCTCTTGCAGCAGGTTGCGATGTTGTAAAGAACACGCGTTGAGTGCGGGCCACTCGGCTTGCGTTCCGAGTGTGCGCCCAACGGATAAGTCGATATTTGCCATGGCAGCTAATACGAAGAAGCGGAAATCGACCAAGCAATCGCCACGGCTGAGTCGCAGTGATCTGTTGCCTACATCACTGGCAATCGCGCGCTCGATCTCGCTCAAAAATCACATGGCACTCGCGGCGTTAAAAAGCGCCCAAGGCAACGTTCGCCTCGCTGGAGAGCTTTTGAAGACGCTCTACTGGACGTTCTACCGTATGCGGTCCATCAGCGACGCCCCTCAATTCAGGTGTCGGAGCGCGTGACGTGTGGTAGGAACGCGGATCAGCGTAGGTGGGCCGGCAGCTTCCAGGGAAGCAGCGCGTCGTAGTCGTCGACCGTC
>NZ_JBSIPA010000334.1:0-7477 GCF_053574605.1 Caballeronia sp. M23-90
GCGGCGATCGCAACGGGAACGCGCAACATGTTGCAGACAAGTGTGACGATCTGCGTGCCCGGAACGACGACCTGCCAGACCATCGACAACATCCAGGTCGATACCGGATCGCAGGGATTGCGCATTCTTGCTTCGGCGCTCACGCCTGCTTTGGCCCTCCCTGCTGTAACGGGAACCGGTGGCACCCCGACGGCTTCATGCACCGTGTTTGGTTCGGGCTACACGTGGGGTTCCGTGCGTACCGCCGATGTCCATCTGGCGGGCGAAGTGGCTGCATCGACATCGATCCAGATCATCGCCGATCCAGCGGTTCCAGCCGTTCCCGCGAGTTGCAGCAACTCCGGCCTGCCCATGCTTACAGCCACCGCGCTGCGAAGCAACGGCATTCTTGGCGTCGGCCCGTTCACCGCCGACTGCGGCAGCGGCTGCGCCACCACCGCCCTGCCTCGCTGGTACTACAGTTGCACATCTGGAGCGTGCGTGTCTGCGACGTTGCCCGTTGCTCAGCAAGTGACCAATCCGGTAAGCAATTTCGCCACCGATAACAACGGCGTCCTGATCGAGTTGCCAGCGGTGGCCGACACAGGTGCATTGAGTGTTTCCGGCACCATGACGTTCGGCATAGGCTCGCAGTCGAACAATCAATTGGAAAGCGCGCAGGTTCTGCCCGGCAACGGCGTCACCGGATTTGTGAAAACGATGTTCCAGGGCAGTACCTACGCCACGAGCTTTATCGATAGCGGTTCCAACGGTTTGTTCTTCCCGTTGACTTCCATGCCGGGATGCGGTGTGTGGTTTTGTCCGACAGCGCCGCAGAGTCTTACTGCCAGCATTACTGGCACCAACGCTGCGACGACAAGCGTGACATTTGCCGTAGGCAACGGACTATCGCTTTTCGCGACCGGCAATAATGCGCTCAGCAATCTAGCCGGTCCCGCCAACGGCTACTTCGATTGGGGCTTGCCTTTCTTTTACGGCAGACGGGTCTTCACCGCGATCGAAGCTCAAGTGACGCCAGAGGGCCAAGGGCCTTACTACGCGTTCTAGGCTTGGGCGAGCGCATCGGCACTGCGACTCCCTGACGCGGGAGTCGCAGCGTTCAATCATGAGCGTTTTCGCCGCTGTCGGCTTCAGTCCGCTGGAAGCGCAACTCCACACGCCGGTCACTCGCGAGACAAGCGACCAGCGCATGCCAGTCACGCATCTGGCATTGCGAACCCGGCGACGCTCGCCCGAAGCCCTGCGCCCTCACTTCCGCCTTCACACCGCCGGCGAGCAAATAGCGCCGGACAGCATCTGCGCGCCGCTGTGATAATCGAAGGTTGTAGGTATTGCTGCCAAAACGATCGGTAAATCCCGAAACCGAAATCAGCTTTACAGCGCCGTCGTCGTTCAGGCCGTTCATATCGGCGATCACACCGTCGAGCTTCTGGCGTCCGTCCGCGGTGATCGATTCGACCTTGCTGCCGTTGAAAGCGAAAAGCATGTCGGTTGGCAACGCGACAACGGTCGGAGCAGAAGTTGAAGCAACACTTGGCGCATCGGCGTGTTCCGCAGGAATGCCGCAGCTTTGAAGGCTGAGCTGAACATCAGCAAGCGCCGACTGTACTTCGTCGACTTTTGCCTTGGCAGCTTCGAACTGCCGTGTCCAGGCGTCGTGCCCCGCGTGCATCAATTCGACCTCGGCACACGCAATCTGCTTTTGAGCCTGCGGACATTGCAGAACCCGCGGATCAGCGAGCGCCGCGCGCAGGCCGTCCGCCAAATCGCTACGTAAAGGCGTGACGGTGCGCAGTGGCGGATTATCGACTGTCAGCGGTTGCGCGCCTTCCAGTCCCGCTGTGAGTCGCGCCGCTTCGCCGATGGACTCTTCCACGAAGCCCCATCGATCCCCCGCTTCAAGTTCTTTTTTCGCTGCATTGATCCAGCATTGGTCCTTGAATCCAATATAGGTGCTCTTTCGCTCGTTCATTCGGTCGAGTCGCGCCTGCAAGAGTCCGATCGCCTCATGCGGGTTGCCTACACGACCATAAAGCTCGATCCACGGCTCGACCGCTGCTCCCGCTTGCGCACTCTGCTGAACGCCGGCACCGGTTTGCAATACGGTTGCATCCTGAATGCCAAGTGTGTCGCGCACCGCTGTGTTGGCGCAGCCTGTCAGGACCAAAAGACAGGCAACGCCGAGATTGATGTTTTTCATTATTCGACAAGTTGAGCATTCGTCGCAGATCCCTGCGACGAATTGGAGTTACGCGCCGCGACGTGTTGCGACGCATTGCAACGTGTTGCGGCAACGAGTGGTGGCTGGGTGGCCTGCTGTTCAAGCCGGCCTCAGATGCCAAATACGTAACCCACGCCCGCCCTGACGATGGTGCTGTTGCCACCCGAGGACGAAACGCCACCATTGAAGTTGATGTTTCCCTTGTCGTTCCAGCGCGATACACCAATGCCCAACGCCGCCTGCCCTCGATACGCCGCGACACCCGCATTCAATGTCGTGCGTCCCGGCAGATACGGCGTGACCACGTTGAGCGCCGAGGCGGACGCAATACCTTTGCGCGTGTTGCGATCGAGATCCCGGATTTGCTGGTCGGTATTGCTGAAACGCTGATCCGTGTAGCTGTTGGCCTGACTGAGCGTTGAACTGGCTGACTTGCTCAATTGATCCAGGTTGACGGCATCGGTCGAGGAAGTACCGGCTGCCACATTGGTGATCTGACGCTCACTGCCAGGTGCGCCGACCGATACCGACGACGCCCGGTCCGCAACCGAACCCGCTCCAAGCGCCACGGAACTGGCAGCAGTGGCTGTGGCGTTCGCTCCGAACGCTACAGCGTGATTGCCCGTAGCAACGGCTGCTTCCTTCGATGCATCGCCGTCGGCCGCGAAAAACGCGGTGCTTGACGCCGTGAAGTTGTTGACCCGTGACACGGCGTCATTTAGCTGACCGAGATTCACTCCGTCCGTAGCAACGACGCCGCTCGCGACGTTATGAAGAAGGGTGCCGCCGGCAATGCCTTTTCCCAGCGTAACGCTGCCGAAGTCCGCAGCGCCGCTCGCATTCTTGTCGTAGGTGAGCGCCGTTTCCGCCTTGCCCGTTTCGTCGACGAGACCCGCGCTTTTCAATTGCGCGACGTTGACTGCATCGGTGTCGGATGTGCCCGCCCTCACATTGGTGATCTGCCTTTCATTACCCGCCGCACCCACCGACACCGTGTTCGTGCGATCTGCCACAGAGTTGGCACCAAGCGCGACCGAATTGCCGGCGCTCGCCTGCGCGTTGCCCCCAATAGCGGCAGCGTCGGCGCCAGTCGCCGATGCCGCCACGAGCGTTGTATTGGCGTTGAAGTATTTGAGCGCTCCACCATTGCGCAAGCTGTCGACGAGTTGCGCTGTCTGGAACAACTGGTCGCCGTTCACTGCGTCCGTGCTGCCCGCCTTGACTGCTCCGGCCGCAACGTTGCGCAACGCGACCGGCACGGCTGCACCCGCCCCGCCCAGCGTCGCACTGCTCCGATCAACCGTACCGTCTGCTTTCATGTCGTACGTGATTGCTGCCGCCGCGTTGCCCGATGCGTCGATCAGGCCGGCGCTCTTCAGTTGAGCCACGTTGACCGCGTCCTGATCCATCACCCCGGCTTTCACATTGGAGATGACAGTACCGTTCGTTCCGCCGAGCATGACGTTCGCTTTGGACTCGTCCGTGTAGCTCAGCTTCAACGGTTCCGCACTGGTCAATTGCGCAAGCGATGTGGCGACGTCATGCACATTCGAATTGGTCGCATAGAGTTGTGCGCCGTTCACCGCGTCGCTGCTCTGCGGGTTCAGCGCACCGACCGCGACATTGCTGATCCGTACTGCCTGACCCGACGTCCCGCCAAGCGCAATCGTCGTCTTGTCCAGGTTGTCGTATGCGACAAATGCATTCGTCGCGACTCCCGCCGTATTCGTTGTTGCACCAAGCGACTTGAGTTGATTCAGGTTGACGGCATCCGTACCGTCACGCGCCCCGGCGACATGCACGATCCGCCGCTCCGTGCCGCTATCTCCCACAGAGACCACGTTGCTCAATGAGCCGTCGCTGCTCGCGCCCAACACGACGCTATTGCTTCCTCTAGCGGTGACGTTGCTGCCGAGCACAAACGAGTCGGTGCCGAGCGCCTTGTTGCTATTGCCGACGACATAATTCCCGGACCCGCTCACGAAGTTACCCATGCCAATGCCACCAGCGGCGAGGCCAGTGACTCGCGTGAACGAACCAATTGCAAGCGAATCGTCGCTGGATGTATTGACTGTGGTGCGCCAGCCGATTGCAAGACTTCGATCCGAGTCAGCTCGAGCACCGACACCCAACGCAGTAGATTCGACACCGCTCGAGGAAACGCCGTTCCCCACCGCTACGCCGCCTGCAGCCGCATTTGCATATGAGCCGACGGCGACCGCGTAGTCGCCTGTTGCGCGCGCGTTCACACCCACGGCAACGGCGTTCATGCCAGACGCTCCAGTCGAGTTCGTACCGTCGATTGGTCCTGAAATAACCATCTGGTCCGGAGAAAGACCGGATGTGCCAGACCCGGCGCCCAACGCCGGCGTGGCAGCCGCCAGCATGTTCGATGCCGTCAAGGTTTGCGGCGAAAGAACACCGAGCGCCTGACGAACTTGCGCTGCATAAGCCAGGTTATCGACAAGCGCAGCATTCGCCGTTGCCGACAACGTCAGCAACGAAAGCGGTGTTAGCGTGAGCACGGCAGCCGTTCCAATCCGCATCCGTTGACTGACGAATGAAGGTCGCTCGCGAGACCCACGATACGCACCGCCACCACTTTGTTTATTCCATACGACACGCTGGGTCTTGTTCATTTTTTTGGGTTCTCTCAGGTCTTGAGACACGCGTATGCGCACTCGGATTGCATTGACTGAGCGTGCGCGCGCATGCGACCGGTCATCGATCAGTGCCCGTATCTGCATGCGAAAAAGCCGTTGCACGCTCGTGTGACACTGTGACAGATCAAGATAAATTTCCCCCATCAGTAAACTCTTAAAACGGCCGGGACCAGGCCATTCGATATAGTTAAACCGCTTCAATCAAGCATATTTGTGTTTTTTAAGCATCATGAAGACGTTCATCCCGGTGGGGCATGAGCACCTCCTTTATCCTTATCGCGCTATTTCCTGAAGCCTTGATCAGGCGCACGTCACCGATCAAAATCAGGAGCCCAACGCAAAAGCGGCGACGTTGTTTCCAACGCCGCCGCTTTGCGACCCACGGTCCCGTCAAGACATCATCTATAGAGGCCGCCCTTTCATTTCCACCTGAGCGCTTCGCGAGACGCCGCGCTTGATCATCAGCGCAGCCGCCGCGATCAGCGACGGCACCGCGAGCAGTCCGAAGATGGTGCTGAACCCCACGCCGGCTTGAAGAAGGAAGCCGCCCGTCGACGCCCCGAGGATTCCGCCAAAGCGGCCGACGCCCAGCATCCAGGCAACGCCGGTCGCGCGTCCGCTGGTTGGATAAAATGCCGCCGCAAGTACCGGCAGGGAGGACTGCGCGCCGTTCATGCAGACACCGGCCACGAACGTCAGCGCACCGAGCCACATGATGCTCGCCGATTGCTGCCCGACCAGCCACACGAAGAATCCGGTCAGCACATAAGTAACGGCAATGACCCTGTGCGGCTCGAACCGATCCATCAGCCAGCCGACACCAATGGCGCCGATACCTCCGCCAAGCGGAAACAGCGCCGTCACGATGGACGCCTCGCGGATCGTGAAGCCGGTATCGCGGATCAAGGTCGGCAACCAACTCGTCAACAGGTAATAGACGAGCAGCCCCGCGAAGTAAGTAATCCAGAGAAGCACCGTCCCGGCGCGAAACCGCCCGGACAGCACCACGGCCAGTCCACTGCGTTTTTGCGAATCCGAATCTTCGGGCAGCACGAAACGCAGGTTATGCAGCGAGACCTCGGGCGCCATCCGGCGCAAAACCGCGGATATCTTCTCGACGGGCCAGCCACGCAGCACCATGAAGCGGATCGATTCCGGCAGCACGATCAGGACGACCGAAAGCGCCAGCGGCAGAATTCCGCCGACCACAAACACACTGCGCCAGCCGAAATGCGGGATGATCATTGCGGCAACCAGACCGCCGGCGGAAGCGCCGACGGTGAAGCCACAAAACATCGTGTTGACTATCAAAGCACGCATGCGGGCCGGCGAATACTCGGACATGAGCGTGGTGGCGTTGGGCATCGCGGCGCCGAGGCCAATGCCGGTCAAGAGCCGCATGACCGCGAGCATGGAAAGCGAAGAGGAGAACGAGCAGAGCACGCTGAAGATGCCGAACGAAAGCACCGAACCGATCAGGACGCGCTTTCTGCCAATCCGGTCAGCGAGCGGTCCGGCGAACAGCGCACCAATGGCAAGGCCGAAAAGCGCTGCGCTCATCACCGGCCAGAGCGCGGCCTTGGTCGGATGCCATTCCTGCACGAGCGCCGGCGCCACAAAGCCGATGGACGCTGTATCGAAGCCATCGGCGGCCACGATCAGGAAACATAAAATCAGGATCATCCATTGATACGGGGAAAAACGCCGCTCATCGATGAACCGCTGTACATCCAACGTGCCGTCAAGCTGGGCCATGTCTGTCTCCTGCCGTGTTTTTTATTGGTGACTACAACGTGCAACGCGCTCAGTCATGCCGGGCGGTCTTCTTCATCGAAGATCTTCTGAGCCAGATGAAATGCCGAATTCGCCGCCGGCACGCCGCAATAGATTGCCGTCTGCAGCAGCACCTCCTTGATCTCTTCGCGCGTGACGCCGTTATTCTTGGCGGCCCGCAAATGCAAGGCGAGCTCTTCGCTGCGATTGAGCGCAACCATCATCGATATGGTCAGGAGGCTGCGCGTATGGCGCGGAAGGCCGGGCCGGGTCCAGATGTCGCCCCAGGCGTACCGCGTGATCAGGTTCTGGAATTCCGTGGTGAGATCGGTACGGTTTTCGAGCAAGCGCGTGACGTGTGCATCGCCGAGCACGGCGCGACGCACGGCGAGCCCTGCTTCGTAACGTTCGTCTTCGGTCATGTCAGTCTCCCAGGAACTCGAGCAGCGTCTTCGTAAAGTCGCCGGCTCGTTCAATGTTCGATAAATGCGCGGCATCGAGTTCAACGTAACGCGCGCCTTCTATGGAGCCGGCCAGTTCGCGCCCTTGTGCCGCGGTCGTGGACTGGTCGTGCGTGCCGGCGATCACGAGTACCGGCGCCTTGATGGTCCTGGCTTCCTCACGGGCATCGGCGTCGCGCAGCGCTTCGCAATTCGCCGCGTAACCTTCGCCCGATGTATGGCGAAACACGTCGCGAATACCCGCTAGCAACAGCGGATGATCTGCAATGAACCCCGCCGTGAACCAGCGTTGCAGCACGGGATCGACGAGCGCGGACATGCCGCCTTCCTCGCGCGCCCTTGCGGCACGCGGGCTCCAA